>JAFVPU010000079.1 GCA_017505165.1 Clostridia bacterium | reverse complement strand
CTAACAGAATTGTGTTCTATACTTGGAATAGCATTTGGAGTTATAATCTGTTGCGGATGGATTGTAGCAATTTATACCAAAAACGTCATTTATATTGAAACAAACCCAAAAGAGAAAGGAAACAATAAAGATGGAAATGACAATCACTAATTTCAACGTTCAGAAGAGCATCAACATCGAACTTCCCGATGAAATTGCTGAAGACATTGATAATACCAGAATCATCATTGGAACTGAACAGTTCAAACTTGTCTCAACAAAATCTGAAGAAGAAAAACTTCGTGAAAAAGCAGCTGTTGAATTCGGTGAAGAAGCATACGACATCATCTACCAGCAGTATCCAGATTTCGGAAAACCAGAATGCAAAGTGACTCGCGAAGAAATGGGAAAGATCATCATTGATAGGTTGAAGTCTTACGGGGATCGTTTCAAAGTTCTGCTTGAAGATAAATCAATCGATCAGCTCAAGAACGGACTTGTTACTGCATATGCAAACTATTGCGTTGTGCGTGAACGTATGGCAAAAGAAGATGAATTGATTGAAAAATCAAAACTCGATGATAATGTTTTCTTCGATTATATTCTGAGATTTAAAAAAGCATTTAAAGATGCGACTTGTATCAAAGACGTTCATGAATCGATTCTCCACTTGCACAAATGTGCTGGCATCGACAAACGTGAATTGTTTGGATACACATTTATCTTTGACTGCATGTCTGTGTTCTACGATAAAATCAAAGAAATCGAAGATGAACTTGCTGGAATGAAACCAGTACAGAAACTGCAGGAATCTCCTATCTACACAGACAAAGAATACTGGAATGACGTTCCTATGCAGGAAGTTGTTGCTAAAGTTATTGCGAAATTTGATGAGCTTGAAGTAAAATACAGAAAACAGGAAGAAATAACTGTTCCTGTATTCGAATACTTTGCACGCATGATCATCAACGAATACAATCTGCTAATTGATAAACAAGATGCTGTTAACAAATATCTCAAATCTATTTCTGATGAAACAGGTAAAATCTCTAATGTCACTGTTGAACAGACAGAAGCAATCACCAATCTCGTTAAAGCCGTCAATGATGCATATCGCAACATGCTCATCAACCTTGCTGACATTCGCATCAGATTTAATGTAGAGAACAGAGAATGGAATCATGATGACCACACTATCATCAATGCCAACTTCGGGTTGATTGATTTCTGGACACAGACCATGCAAACAACTCCTGAGAAAGACAAAATAAACAAATTGAATCAAATGATTGCACAATTCAGGTTGCACTCAAACATTCTTACAAAAATCTGTGAAAGAAAAATCAACACTCACGATCTTGTTGCTGGAAAATTCTCCAATGAAGAACTCATCAAACTGGTAAATGATTCATCTAAGTAACGTGCATATATTACTATAATGAACCACTAACCAGAAAGGAGATGCGGATGTATATTGAACCATATGTCATGATGGATCGTACTGTTCGTGCTAAACTGAACATCGATGATCTTGACATCCCTAACAAGGAAAACCTTGAGCACCTGCTCTTGTTCCACATTGGAACATATGTCAAACTTACCAATATAGGTAAGATTGTCAAGCCGGACACACCTCATGAAGGCCCTCTTAGAGATGATAACTGGGACATGACCTTCGCAAATATCAATGCATTCTTTGCGACTCTGACAAAAGAACAGCAGACTATTCTTGCGCAGGGTTTCATCATGATGCATCACACAATCCAAGACTTCTTCAACTCAAACTTCAACATTCTTCAAATCAGTCAAACAATGAGATCCATTGCTGATCAGCTCGATGCTGTTGATCAAGAAATTGATCTAATGGATAATCTGCGCAAGTATGTTGATAACAACATGGTTGTTGGACTATACGAAGGAGCAGGTAAACGTGCACAGGATAGTGATAAACTCACATTTCAACCAGAACAAGTGAAATACCTGATGGCAATCACTTTGCTGTGCAAAATGTTATGTCCAATCTACGGTGCAATTATTGCACAAGTTGAAAAATTTGTAGACACAAAACTCAAAGAAACACACTGTGTTGCTATTCTAACCAAGATGTATCAGAGACGATGTCCTGAACTGATTGAAAAACTCATGCACTATATTGGCCATACTGTTAAACAACACAGCGAAGAAAGTCCTTCTGGACTGATGCATGGTTACGATGATAACAGTCTCGCATATCACATGTATGGCATCTTGATGGTTCGGCAGTTTGTCAATGTTGACCTTCGTGTCCGCAATGGGAATCTCATGACCTACATCATCGTAAGTGTAAAACGCGCAATCAATACAATCAGATCTGCTGTAAAACGTAATCCAACATATTCTCGTAAACAAATCACATCAAAACACGAAGAAGATGGTAACACAGCTCAGCTTGAAATCGACTCCATGACATCTAAGAAAACGTTGGATGTTGGTCCCATCATCAACGCAGCTGTAGATCCTGCAATCAAAGAATATATGGCGACTTATCAAATTGACGATGAGAGCTATCAAGAATCACTTACATACTATCAGAATCATCCGATAGTTCCTAATCCCATCAACAAAGATGTGAATGCGATGTTCTTCAGTCGTAAACTTGGTGGTGGTAATGGTCTTCTTATGTTACGCGGCCCTGAGTACACAAAGATAACTGCACTCATGCAGTTGATCATATTCAGTCTTGATGTCAACTTCTATGAACTCGGACACATGATGACGGCACAGGTCGCAGATACAGCCGTTGACACAACTATCAATCCAAGCACATTCAAAGTGAGAGTTGGCAGTTCTCAGAGTTATAGAGCGGTTAAACAACTCTTCGATGCAAATCCTTATGGTATTCGCGGTAAGGACTGGGACAATCATATCGTTCGAGTCACCGAAAATATAACAACAAACAAATACATATACAATACAAGCAACTTCCTATGGAACTGGATGGAGGAAGATAATCTCAATGGTAAGGTATTCTCACCAAGTGACCTTACTATCACAGCAATGTGTTCGCTCTATGAGTTCTTTATGGGAACAAAAGATAGTGTAGAATGATAACAGGAATAGTTCAACTTCCAAACAGATTGTCTCTTGGTACAATTCTGTTTGGTGGAGAACTTGTAGACAAGAACGTATCTGGAATACGCACACAAATACTAAGCGGGAGATCCATAAGGGTCGTCCCGCTTTTTTTCTACAAGTTCTTTTCTCAATGGGGAAAATCGTTCTATGAGCATATATTTGCAACAGATGAACCATTTGACACATTGACTATGACCAGGTTCGTGGATTCAACATCAGGACAGTATTCTAAATCAAACATTGGATCTGTTCTTGTTCCTATATCCATGAAACGAATAAGTGAACAGGGAATTCAGAATTTTTTATTCGCTAAGTCCATCGATTTCTTAATTCGTAATTATCAGATCAACACTCCTTTATCTTCTATTCCATTTAGTGGTGTAGATCACTTTGATAATGAAAAGTGTATTGAAGTTCCAACTGAAGGGAATTATAGTAGAGGTGTTCAGACATATGGGGCTTATCGTAAATTTCTATTCCAAGATGTGATATACAGTACTTATGGAAGAGGTCGTCTTCCTAACGATGTAGAATTTGCATTAGAGCATATGACTACTGAAGAACCTGCCATGATTATTGGATGCATGTCTGAGTTAATGAGCAATTATACAACACCAGATGCTGTCTGGGCTTACATAGACGATCTATATAAGTACGAAACTGGTGATCCAATGGATCCAAAAGACTTCTTTGCAGAACACAACTATCATGAATCTATAATTGATCCATTAACACTTCAGTGTTTAAGAACCCCAACATATCTACTTCTTTCTAATCTCAAACCATATATCTCACAACAACACGTGATGAGAACTTCTGCGTTAATAGGTACAAATCCTCAGAATGATGAATTTACATCAAACATCATTCCATTTCAGTTTGGTAATAGACTGAATTCGTTTACCAAATATGGAATGATCGAATCTCTGATGTGGATCGCGGATGATTGGTTCACAATTAGAATGAATTGGGATAACTACATACCAGAATTCTTTTCGAGACAATATGTTTCATCACATGCCCCATTGGAACTGTTACATTCGGATTGTAGACAATTGTTCCTAAACAAGCGCATTGATGGTGAATACGCATATGACGATATCATAATCAGTAAGAACTGGTTTGATGAAATATTCATTTCTTGTAAAAACAAAAAAGGTATAACCACTTATTACATCAATCTTGCGTGGTTTCACCTGATGTCACCGAGTCTGATTAACAACTCGTTATTTATCAGGTGAGTAAATCACATATATTACATATGTGATAACCAATTAGGAGAAAACATGATTTACGATTTAATTGAACTACCAATGAGGAATATGACTGGAGAATTGTCTTCTGTCATTCCTAGATTTGTTCATCTACCTGGTATCGAAGATATCGACTGGTATGGAAGAACAATCAGATTAGATGGAATACGTCAGGGATTACACAAATACAAATCAATTGAACCGATTGGGAATATGACAATTGAACGTATGTTCATGACAGACGAACCAATCGATTTCAGAAAGACATGGCAGACTGCGAACATCAATATCTATCCAATCATGTACAAAGTTTACAAACAACCATACTTAGTTGAATGTGAAGTGTATCGTTATCTTAACGGAACACTGAATGTGCTAGGTAATATTGATTGTTACTCTGAATTGCAAACATTGAACAACAGATTAGCTTCAGTCATGTTTCCATTTGGAGGAGACTTTGTACATGAACATACAAGAAAAATGATACCGCATGTAGCGTATGGAAATGATGACCTCATGTTGTCGAATTATTCCACCATGCGTGATTTCATGAATTCAACTGATGATGGGTTTTTCTACGTAGAAAGTCCGTTGGCTATAGAAGATATATTTACTCCTATACCTAAAGACTACACGGAAGATATGTTCCTTCGTGATATAAAACTATCACAGTTGAAACCATTGTTTACCCAACAATGCAATAATGGAATTTATCGGAATGTAATGTCATATATACCAACACCGTTTGAAATAACAAAAGATACAATATTCTCTGAAGATTACGAGATGTATCGATGGTGTTTACACGAGTTGATTCAAGCTGTTGAACGTTTGGTATACACTGATTTGTATATACGAATCGATTATACTGAACAACACAAAGTGAGTGCTAAGTACGATGTTTATTCTAGATACATTGGGACGAGTCCGTCACATGTACCCGGAACAAAAGAAGCAATGTCATCGATAATTGAATCACTCAGGAAATGGGCTGGTTTGACTTCTGGATGTACGCCTGTCAAAGTTGAGTTGTGGAAGAACTGGGCTGAAGAGATATTTGTATCCATTGTAACACCAAGTAAAACAACACACTATTACTTTGACATCATAACCTATTCACTAACCAATTTGTCATTTGTTGACATATTGGGATAACCAAATAAACAATGTTAGGAGAAAACAATGTTTAACACACAAGCATTCCAACACGACATGCAGCAGCGTTCTGTCCCAGGAACAGCATCGCAATTTGCAGCAGTCGGTTCAGGTAAGAGAGCTACTCTCTATCTGTTCACCCCAGCAATCATTCCTGGTCAGATACTGAGACCTTATCAGTACAATTTCAATGGAAATCTTGTTGATCAGATTGTCAATGCCAAAGATCGACTCCAGTGTGCAGTAGCACCAAATGGACTTGGTATCAACAGTGAACTTGTAAATACAAGTATCCTTCCTACAACCACAGGTATCCCTCTGAATACAACTGGACTCCAGACACAGTGGACATTTGTTCTTGTAGCAGATACTTCTCCTGCTCCTGCTGAAAGAAGATCAGCTCTGTCTCCGACAACTCGTATCATCGCAACTGGCTTTTGCAGTGAAGAACCTGTGAATATTCATACAAACACGCCCAACCCGAGAGCTGTGTTGATGTTCACCAAAACTAATACCACTTATGTTACATCACAGATGGGACAGTTCGGTGTACAGAACAGCATCACAAATGCAGCTGATCTCGATATCGTAAGTGAACTCAATGGTCAGATCGCAAGTCAAGATCTGTTCTTGGCAACTCCACAGGATATCCGTTCAACTGTATTCAGTGGCGGTGTTCAATCCGATGGGCAGATGGTTGGAGCCTACGGCGAACTCTGTTTGAACAACGTCAAACAGGGAGAATCTGGAAAACTTATTTCTGGAGATCTCAAAACTCCTAAGTTCCAACTCGGGACAATTATGCAGGCTCTCGACAGAAGTGTTGATTACACTATGGCACTCAATGATGGTATCTCATCGAGTATAGGACCAAGTGTTATGCCAGATGCTGCAGATATGGCAAGATCCATGTTTGATCAGAATGTTGCAGGGAGCAGACAGCCGATGCCGAGATCTGGTCTTGATACATCAAAACCAATCTCAATGCAAGATCTCTGTTACATGTTCCCGAACATCGACATTGTCCCGTTTGAAATACCTACAGCATCTGCCTGGGATGCAACACCTCAGGATTCTATGACAGCAAGAAACAGCATGTCATCGATGCTCTCCGCATCTCTGAGCAATCTTGTTCCAGCATGTGGTCTTGCTAACATCATGTTCAGATACAGTAGTTATGCTACAACCGGTCCGATGACAACTGTCAGTCAGGGTGTGTGGCAGATCGAAAATTATGGTATGCTGGTTGAATGTTCACCGAAAAAACAGGAATCAGCAATCTGTATGTTCGAGAACTACTTTGAAATGGAGCTTGCTCCCATTCTCAAATGTGTCCGTGGTGATTTTGATCTGTTGGCATATGTCGATGTCATGGGATATATCTTGATTGACCTTGTCTTCAAAGATGATTATCTTACCATGAACCAGCACGAAGGTTTCTATGAAACCTCCAGCAGACTCGGTGGATTCTTGAATCCTATGGTGGCTGACCTTGGGGTATTGCATCACAACGCAATTCAATTGGACACATTGGTTGCAGACACAATCAATAAGAAACTTGGTCCTGATCAATACTTCAAACCAATCATTGAAACACCAAACAATGCAGTTCCGTTTGGAACTTATGCAGGACCTGCTCCTGTTAATCCAAGTGCACCTCAGGTTCAGTCATTTCAGACACAAGAGGTGAAACCACAAAGTCAATTTGACTTCTCAAGTCTCATATAAGAAAGGAAACAATATGATCGAAGTTAACGCCCAAACGATTGTTGAGTTCACAAAACTCTTGATCGAATGTGGTGGTGTGTATGAAGTGCAATCAGATTACACCATCAACAACAAACTCACTGGAGAAAAAGTCATGATCGTGGAAGCCAAAGACGCAAAGCCTTTGGCAATCTTCCATGAAGGTGCTTCAACCTATGAAAACGTGAAATGGCTCAATCCGTTCAAGGAATCTCTCGGAGGTTCAAAAGAAAGGGATTGGTTCTTCAACCTCATCTGCAATATCTCAGGCATGATCACCAAATATGTCATCCACAAAATCATCGAAGATGGTGTCAAAAAGAAAGATGACAGTTATGGTTCATTTGCATTGATGGCAAAGATTCATGACAAAGTTGATGAAACTATGCTTGGAGAAATTGAGAAGCTCACTTCCAATGCATTGGTATCTATCTACTACAACAAACGCGAGAAAGTTGCTGAAGCACAGACTGAACTGTTCTCGAAAGAACTTCATGATGCATTCCCGAAATTCCGAAAGAAATCTTGGGAAGTGTTTCAGTTGATCTTCCAGGAGATCTTTGGATCTGACGATCTATCAGAATACAAGTATCGTGCAAAGATCCTTGATATTCCTGAAACTGAAGCAAAGCTGGCAGTGGCAATTGCATTGATCAGTCACCTCGGTCCGTTCGCAAAAGACTTCCTCGGCAAAGATCTGCATGAAGCAGAACTCAATGCACACTTTGAAGTGCTTGAAGGATACAGCAAATTGTATGCTTGGGCTACTGTGAGCAATGATACTCAGAAAAGTACAACTGCTCCATCTGTTATGCCATGGGCAGCACCGGCTCCGTATTCTGTTATGCCTACAGCACCTGCATACGGAACGCCTGCGCCGATGCCAGTCGCACCTTCTTCTGCTACAACTGAAACAGGTGCAATTAAGATGTCTTCATATGGCGGGATCGCTGTTCCTATCACCAATGACATGTATCAGCCATTTGGTTACAACAACATGAATCCCAACCTGCCTCAGACTGCTCGTGGGCTGTTTGGTCAACCTGTTCGGTAAATACCTTCTCCTAACATAGATCTAGAGTAGAGAGCTTAGCTCTCTACTCTAGATCACTTTATTTTTTGTCATGTAGATCATAAAGATACACGTATATATTACTTTGATGTAGTTTAGCATTAAACTAATTAACCATAAGGAGGTATCAAATGAACGATTACGGAAAAGAAGTTTTAAGACAAATGGATGATTTGTTCTTACAGATCGACAAACGTAACGATGAAATCAAAGAAGCTGCCGAAAACGAGCAAAAGAAACATGATAAGTTCGTTGCTCGTATCAGCAATTATAAAGAAAGAATCAAACAACTCAAAGGAGGAAACTGAAATGAGTTACGAAGAGTATGAAGCAAAAATGAACGAACTCCAGCGTGAGTTCGATCGTTGCGCCAGCATCAATGATTATGTTGGCATGGACCGCGTCAAGCAGCAGATGGACAGATTAACCAATGCTGTTGCAAACTTCCATACAAATCAAATCAGACAGAAAGGATGGTAAAAATGGAATCATTACACGATCTCAATCGAGAATGGGCAAGTATGTTGCTCATTCACCTCGTCGATCTTATTCGAAAGAGAAAAGATCTCGACATAATAACAAGAGCATTGATATATAACTATGAACGGTACAAAGAGACTGTTGCACGTCAATACCTTAAATACCCGTTCAGTATCGGAGTGTTCTACATGAACATGTTGTCAAACATTAACATCGTGGACGAACGTGTCGATACGGTTCGGAGTTCAGACAAAGTCGAATTATTGTCGGCTTTTTATCAGATAGACGATCAGAACTGTTTCACTATCTTGTTGACTGATGCAAATGATGCTGAAGTCGCTAGCTGGAATATCCAAATCGATGGTCAAGAGATATCCATCGACAGAGATCTCTAAAAACATCTCAGAACAGACATACAAATAACCCTACCTACTGGTGCCACAACACCAGTAGGTAGGTAGATGCCTTAAAGGTAGAAAGGAGGTGATCAGAATGTCTGAACATGAGATGATTAAACAACTCATGAACAAATATCAGATAAGCTACTTAGCCGCAAAGAAGCTAGTAGCTGAATACGTCAATGCGCGTTCAACTGAAACAATGTTGGATAAAGCTAGACGTAATCGATTTGTTCAAAGAACAGCTTATTATAGGAACGCTATGCAATTTATATAGCAATATACAACATTAAGAAAACAAGTTTCTGTTCTGAGACTTCTTTCTTTTTTGATCTTAAGGCATCCTATGGTCTTATTACTTATATATTAAAGGAGGCGAAAATGAACATCGACATCGCTGTTCCTGATGATAGAGCTAGAATGATTTCTGATATTGGAAACATGATCCAATCCTCTCTCGATGAGAGATCAATCGCTCAGCATGCAGAAATGATCTTAGATGAATATATTGTCAGGACTAATCACCACATCTGGCTTGTTAGCCAGTGTGCTAAAATACTTCGCGACATAATCATAAGTCGTGGACAAGACATTGAAATGTTTGACACCAATGTGGAATTCCATGATTACGATAAAACACATAATGATGAAATACTTCCTGTTTATGCACTTGCATGTCATTACTTTTATTTTCATAACAAAGATGTAAAATACAAAGTTGATGAAGATTGGCTCGATCATGAGTTTGAACATAATGCATGGCCTAAACATCACAAAGCTAACAAACACCATTATGCTGAACACTATGGGAAGAAGAATGACAAAGGAGTTCTTGAAGTTCCTGAAACATATGACATCCTTAATTTGGTCGAAATGTATGCAGATTGGATGGCAATGGGTATAACTAATGGTGGAACAGCTCATGACTGGTGGACCAAGAATTACGGACCTGATAACAAGTTTGATTTCCACGGAAGAGATCTAGGAATCATTCAAGAGTGTATATTAGCAGAGGACAAAGCTGTTAATCAATTAGCTTATCTTCGTCAATTTAAAGACGTTGAACCCACTTGGGTTCCTCCTATGGAAATAGAGACGCATGACGAAGTAGACCCCCTTACTACAAAGGAAGTAAATGAGGGAATTGAGAACTTCTTCAACTATGAGTCAAATGAAACACTTTCTTTGAAAAGAGATGATCTCTACATTGGTCCAATTGATCCAATGATCATTGATCCAGAAAAGATGATGAAACTGGCGGAGTATCCAGAACTTCTTCTTGCGTTGAAGAAGTGGACTACTATGCCAGATTTCAACCTGGCTCCACAGCTTACTATGCTTGGTAAGATTGTAGATGATCTTTATAAGTTCAAGAATCCTATTACTTGTTATCGTGGTATCAGAACTGGGTTTGATTCTAGATCCAATAAGAAACAGAATCTGATGGGAGTTATCGATAATGATATCGCATATCTCCGTTTGCTTAAACCTGGTTTCGATAAAGCAGGTACTACATTTGAATATGAAACACAAGAACCAATGAGTGTTGCTCGTTCTCCGTATATTGCTAAAATATATGGAAACTTCATCATCAAGACTGAAGTTCCTGCTGATGCTAACAAATTGGTTATCACTCCTGAACTATCATATCTGTTACAACAGATGGAAGTAGAGTATCCTGAATATCGTGCCGTAAACCTGAGTATAACTCATGAAGTGGTTGTATTTACTGGAACTAAACTCACATTTGAAATTGTTTCGGTTTATGGTGATATATCTAGTGAACTTGAAACCATGAAAGAGCATTCTTTTGAAGGTTTGGGAAACACCAAGATGAATGGTGTTTATTTCAACATATTCGAAACTAATCAAAAAGATACATCTACAGAAGCTCTTCTAGCATTTAAAAACACAGGTGTGGATAAACAAATCACTGATCTTGCAAGACCTTGTTATAAACCAACAGGACAAAACAGTTGGGAACACATTCAACAGGTTTATTCTCAAGCAAGTCGTATATGTAAAAAGATATACAATCGTGATTTGACACGTGCCGAATATGCTGCAATTCTATTTCACGATTGTTCTGTGATTGATTCTGGAAAAGAAAGTCACAACGTGTTAAGTGCCGAAAAAGCAATCAAGATGTTATCACATACTCCATTCACAGATATCGAACGTGATCAAATCTACAACGCTATTGTTGAACACGACAACCAAGACACTTCTGGTCAATGGGTATTTAGTTCACCTGTTAGTGAACTTGTAGCAGCTGGAGATTTCAATCCACCTGATGCTGAATGGATCATGAATAAGTCATATACTTGGGGCATAACACATGGTCTTGATCATGCTGGACGAATTGAAAATATGGTGTCCCTGATCAAACGTGCATATAGTACAAATGGTGAAATGTGGTTACACATGCCAGATGCTTACAAGAAATATTTCGCAACCAAGATCAATGCGGTCAAGAAGTTGTTCGACAAGATCACTCCTGAAGAAGCAGAGAAGATTGTTATGGCTTATAGAAAGAAACATCATCTGTCCGAAACAGACACCAATCTTCCTACGTCTTCCGTTGAAGCGCTTTCTGATAAAGAATCTGATGTATCCATTTCGAAATACAACGGATCAAAAGAGGAATTAGAAATAATTCGTCAATGCGTGAATTTATCAGCAAGATCTATCAATCCGAAAGATGAAGGATACGATAAGACTACGTTTGAAAAACTTGTCAACAACAAGGACAAAGGTCCGTATTGGATTATACGAAATGGTAACGACATCATTGGTAGCGTGTCGATCAGATCTTCGACTGTTGGTGCAGACGAAGTGTATAAATGTTCTGCTATAAACGATTTTGCTATTCTTGAAAAATACCAGGGTAAAGGACTTGGAAAAAAAGCTCTTCTTGCAATAATAGATTATATCAGAAAAACGATGAAGTACAAAGACATTGGACTTGGAGTTGGTGAAAATAATACAAAAGCTATTTCTTTGTACAAATCAGTCGGTTTCAAAAGAATCTGTGGTGCAAGTTGGGGTGAAGGAGATCAAAAATTCATTGGTCACCAAATGCTTCTAAAATATGAAGAATCTTCAAATGAAGCACTCTCTCCTGATGTAAAAAAGAAGAAACAACTTATCATCGATTACATCTGTTCTGTTTGCGACATCATGGATCCTTCTAAGCTGAATTCAAAACGTTATCATAGACTCCTTGATTCTATGTCTGATAAAGAGTTTGATCAGTGGATGAACTATGTCAAAGAAGGTAAATGGAAGATTCATATTGTTGCACCTAACCTTGTTGTTACTCTTAAGAATGAAAATTCTCTTAAAGCAGCTGATAAGGTTAAATGTAAACTCTTCCATAGACTTTGGATGACAGATGATTCAACTGGTAGACAGTATCTTACAGATAATGAATACCTAGTTCTAAATCTTCCTGTCAGAAGACAACAACAGTTCTTGGATGAAAAGATGTCTGTTCCTGATAATGATAAACAAATAGATGGTCTTACTGGTCAGGTAACTGGAGATAGCAAATCATCTGCAGTTACTAATCCTGAGATTCAGATCCTTGCAGCTCGTGGTCTGGATGCTACTCTTGAAGAGTTTGTTAATGTTCGCGGTGGTAACATTGCTGCATATTCAGATTTCAAAAGACAGGCTGAAGAAACAGGTGAAATCAAATTGAATTCACTTGATCAAAATACAAGATCACGTGTTGCAGTTGTAGGACAAGTTCTTCTTCGTTCTATGATGATAGAGAACAACATTGTGGAGTGATAAATTATGGGATTCTCTATACCTAAACTTGAAATACCAAAGTTACCAGAACTTGATGTTAATGCAGCTATCGGAAAGCTAACACAAACATTCGACCCATCTGCTGATGTTGGCGCAGTGTCTGGTAACATATCCTCACAATTATCATCTCTCGAATCAATGCGATCTCAACTAAGTAGTATAAGGGATAATGCTCAGAAAGCTGCTGCTGCTGCAGACTTTAAAGCACTCTCTGAATACACTACTGGGCTGCAAGCTATGACAGATATATCATGCATCATGTCATCAGCTAAACCATCATTCACACCTATGACTCCTGAGTCTCTTTCACTTCCTCTACTTAAAGGATCAGGTGGATTAGATGCATCTGCGCTATCAGGAGGTCTTGGTGCTGGAGGATTAGGAGATGTTGGTTCTGGTATACTCTCTTCTGATCTCGCTAAAGAAGCAATCGGTGCTTATCTTGGTGTAGATCCTGCTATAGTAGATGCTGCTATGTCTGGAGATGTTGAAACTCTCACATCTCCTGATACATTAACAGACCTTGCTATAGCTGGAGCTGGAGCTTATGTTAGTGGAATGACTGGAGGTGTTATACCTCCACAAGTAGCATCTAATGTTATTGATTCTGTAGCAGGTGAGGCTATCAACTCAACAATCAGTGGAACCATGTCTGGAGATCTGACAGCAGTATCAAATCTTCAGCCATCTAATCTCACTGGAACAGATGCACTCAATATTGCAAAATCCGCAATAGGTTCTGATCCATCTGGTGGTATGTTGGAAGGTGCTTTAACACAAACTCAATCAGGTGTTATATCTAAATTGAGTAATGGAACTCTGTCATCAATGACCTCAACAGATCTTACCAATATAGCAAGATCTGCAGTTGACAAAGTTGGTGCATCGTCATTTGGTTCCAATATAGGTGGTATCAATACAACTGATGTAACATCTCTTGCTTTAGCAAATGGTATTAATGTGATCAATCGATCGTCATCAGAAGGTGATGTGTTTGCTGCAGAAAACATATTGAACATTATGTCTGAGAATGGATTACCCGACAAAATGTTTTCAACGACAGTTGCAAACCTTAGTTCAGTTATGCCAGTGAATCCAGATACAAAACGAACATATTCTGAACTGTATGAGAGGTATGTTGGAAATAATACAACCTCAACTTTCAATACTGTATCAGAGAACCCTGCTATATATTCCACAAATGTAGCAGAAAACATATATGGAAAAGATGATGCTCGTAAGCGTGCTGCTCTTATGAAAATAGCAACAACAAAACGAGCAACAACCAATGTTGGTGTTGGTTCCGTTGAACGATATGCTAAAGCATAAATCTTTATACAGTAGATGGGAGATTATACTCCCATCTACTGTATCGATTATTTATTCATCTCCACGAGAATATTGATTACAGAATATTCTACAATTCTTAGAAGCTAAAGAACCCAAATTACCAATAGACCCCATCATCTTAGATAGAATCTTATCACAGAATTCTTTAAGGAACTTAATCTTCTGATCATTTAGCTGTTTTATCAAATTCTGATCAGCAGCTTCACCTTTTTGTTCCTTCCTCAGATCACGAACCATTTCTCCACATATAGCTTGCAGTCGCTTTATGTTTTCAAGAACAGATGACACATGATCAAGCGCTTCACATAATTTTTTTATTTTAGATGGATCGTCCCAGCTACCATCTTTGTATGTAACCCCAGTAGAGTTTCCATCAGAAGCTGTTGCATCATCAACCTTTTTCTTATTATCCAAAAATGTCTGATATTCTTTTGGCATAATGAAAAGTTCTTGTAATTTCTTAGCATCTGCATCTGACTTACCAACACTCTTAAAACCTTTTATATTGTTGGCATGATCTGACATTTTTCTATACGCAGCAGCAGCAGAATCCAATGCGAGTACGACTGATTCAACATTAGCTGTTTTAGCATCTGTATTGCTAAAAATCTTATCAATTTTATCTTGATCTTTATTCTGATCACTTATGTTAACAAGCCATTTTTCGCATTGAGCCCTATATGATTTCACACCGATAATAGTAAATGAGTTTATATACTTGAATGCTTTTGGAAAAAACTCTTCCAATTTATCAAGTATTTTTTTAACAGTTTCATTAACATTCCATGCTTCCAAAGAATAATGCACCCAAAGAGGATCTTTAGGAATTTCGGCTCTAGTTTGAATAATAGCTTGCTGGTTTTCATAACCAACACATAGTTTATTCAAAGAATCTGCTTCATTGAGAATTTCTGCTTTTGCATTGTACTCGGCTTCTGTAAAGTTCATAAGTTCTTCAACAGACATTTCTTTGGATATAGGAGAAACAGGTTTAGTACCTGTGAGTTTCAAATCAAACATAATACCACCTTTATTTGCTATAGGTTTAAGTCTATAAAATGGCAAAAATGTATAGAACAGTACTGATGATCATCAGTACTGTTCTATACATATATTAATCAATTCTGAATGTATCTATTTGATCCATCTCTTGCTTCAGACGAATTGAAAATACTACCAGTAACGTTACCATAAGACATATCTGATTTCTCGTGATTTGCAAATGGTGTTACTGCTGCTATAAGTCTAGCCACATTATTACGACCTAATCTCATACCCCAATAATTTGAGTTAAAGACTGTATTACGTTTTGTTAACAATGCAGCTGTAAGTTTTCTCATAGCTTTGGGCCACATGTAGAGACGCTCTGTTATACCAAGAGCACTAAGTGTATCAAGATATTCCATCATGTTGTCGTTACGAGAGAACGTGTCAAACAACCCAATGTCTTGCATACTCAAAAAGAATGTAGGTGTCAAATCTTTAATTTGGAGATTCACATCAATTGCTGTCGGAAGATGATCGTGACTCCATCCAAACTCATCTTTGCCTCGAGAGATAGACATGCTCTCAATAATACCGCAAGGTACTGCAAACATACCTTTACAATATGCTTTGATAAGGAATGGTGAAGTATACATTGAATCACCAACAGAACGTGGCATAGCTGCTGCTAAAAGCATGATCAGCGGAATATACACACTTTGAAAGATAGACACAGGATCTCCGTATCTAGCTCTCAGCTGTATGTTGAAACTATAACTTCTGCTAAACGAAGAACCTTTCCACACATCTGGCATGTCAAGGAATCCATTACCTTGAGTTAACACAGCGCCAATGTCGCCGAGACCAAGTTGCGAACCAAGCATACCAGCAAGATCTTGCATAGCACTTTTCAGCGCATCAGCAGGTCCTTTCTGTAATTCACCAAGAGTCTTTGCGACCCACGAATTACCATAATTTTCATATTTTTCTCGCTGCTGTTGTGCATATGAGTTCATCTTCTGTGCAACGCCTGTTGGTCCTGTCTGATTTGATACAGATTCTGAACAATTCAAACCACGTTCAACCCTAAACCCAACATAGTCACCAGCACCAAACACATTAGCTTTTAAAGAATTCCATGTATTAGTCCAAGCACCAGTCTTTTCAGCATCCGGAGGATCTTGTGCCACTGTAACATTTCCATCTTTATCTGTTTGATATTTGATATCAGGAGATGTCCAATGACTATTACCTACAGACTGATTGCTGTTAGACAACATTTCATCCATCAACATACGAGTTGTATACTTGTGTCTTGATTGATTAAATGCCATAGCACGACGATTCATGATTGCAAAAATATCTGGACCATTGTGCAATAGTTCTGGGATACCAGAATCTTTTATTGGTGTCTTTTGTAATCTATCCAAGTAGTCGTCTTTCAATACCTGCTGATCTGCGACACCATTGATGCCTTCATCTTTCAACTGAGTAGTTCCATTAGAACCATACCCAGTATAGTTACTCTGGACACCATTTGTGCTAGTTGGGTTTACTGTTCCATTGACAATGTCAGTTACTGTTGTATCAACTTGAGGAGTATTTGGTTGTTTTGTTTGCTCAGCTGTAGCAGAAACAGATTGATTACTGTTGTTGTTAGTAGAAAAAGCTTGACTATTTGCTCTGTAGGACTGGACAGTTGTATTGACTTCCATGATACTCTGTTGTGGATCAGCTTCACCTTGCATTTGAGCATATTGAGCATGAAGCACTTTAGTACTATCACGTCTACGCACGATCCACTGCGGGTACAATCCCATAGCAACAGCAAGATAACTAAGCATGGCATTAACCATTTCGTAGTATAACACCATGCTTGGCTTGAAATAATAGTATTTTGATATACGTTCTGTTTGAATACGGGAGATCCATCTGTTAACCCAAAATGGTGCAGTCACAGGGAATGTGATTGCCCAAATCGTAGCAGAGAATATAAGCTTTATCAACTTACCAGCAATACCACGTAATGTACCACGATTCATTGCTCTAGCTGCATTGATATCACCAGCGTCTCTGTAGAAGGATACTAGATTAACATATTCTGGAACACCCATACTCATCCAGAGTATCTGTTGGTTCGCATCGTAAACTTCATTGTACACTCGTCCCATACCACGCGAAACACCTGCTTTCGGAATGATAAGAGAAGGAGGAACAATGTCATCATCAATATTAAACTGCCAATACGGATTGATGGCATCATTTCCTCCAACACGGGTATCTGTATAATTTTGTTTACTGTAGAAAACATCACCATCTGCCAACCCGTCTTTATTCATATCACCAGACCCAAGATTAGAACTCTCTAGTACTTGCATCCATTCTGCTACAGTACCAGATTGTTCTTCTCCATCTTGAGCCATGATAAACTTCTCCATCTGAAGAAGATTTTTAAATGAGTTAGCAGGATTCTCTGAAAGACGTACCCCATATGGGGTACGTATCCAGGAAGAAATAGATGCATCAGAAGATACCTGAGCATCTTTCAACATAATTGCCATAGATCATACTCCATATGGGTTAAGTAAGAGCAGGTCTCAATGTCGATATCGACGCTGGTTTAAGACCAGGCTCTTTCGGTTTTGGTCTTGTCTGAGATATAGCACTGTTAGCATAAGCTGCTGATTGTGCTATAGCTTGATTTTGTGCATTATTTATGCGCTTAGAAGTACCTTCACCTGCTTCAACAGTAGCTTCACGTACTCCATAAACAGCATCTGTGAGTCTATCAAGTTTTTCACCAAGTATTTGTGTCTGGTCACGTGTTGCGGCTCCTTCAGCTGATTCACCATCGGCCAAGTTGTTCTCAGATAACTGTTGTTCTCTGTTGAACAATGCTGATGTCTTGGCATGTTTTTCCATGAATTGTTGTGCTTTAGAGTCTATCTGATCAGATCTTGTCATTGGCTTATTGGCTACTTTACTTGGTGTCGCGACTCCTTTAAGCTGTCCTGTAACCGAAGGTTTCGCAGCAACTTTTGTATCAGTAAGCTTTCCTGTGCGTAGAAGTTGTTTATACAACTGTACTTTACTACGTCTGTACGACGAACTAAGATCATCCCAGTTTGGAACTTTTTTTCTAAGGGCTTCTTCGACGTCTCCATCGGCAGCGTCTATGTCTGCTTTTGTTAGACCTATAGGTTTATCGAAGTCGTATACAGATTGTGTAGTTGTACTACTATTTTTAGTTGAACTTTCGTCTTTCTTTTTACCGAAGATAGAAGAGATAGCATTGGCCTGTGCCATCTGGGCTTCACCGTATTTAGTTAGACCTTTCTTAAGACCTCCCCAGATGGATCGGCCTATAGATCCAACAGCTGATTTAGTTTTATCCCAGAGGGATTCTTTTGGCTTATTGGCTACTTTACTTGGTGTCGCGACTCCTTTAAGCTGTCCTGTAACCGAAGGTTTCGCAGCAACTTTTGTATCAGTAAGCTTTCCTGTGCGTAGAAGTTGTTTATACAACTGTACTTTACTACG
>JAFVPU010000078.1 GCA_017505165.1 Clostridia bacterium | reverse complement strand
TTGGATGTTTATATCCAATTGATTTAGTAACCTTATTCAATATTGGTAACTTTTCAGTTGTTAGAAGAATATCAGAACCTATATTATCAATCTGACCAAGAAACATATCACCGGTATATTTATCCTGGATCTGCTTCTTCTTATCAGTCTTCATCAACCAATGTTTTCTGTCTTGCTCAAGTATCAATGATAGATTGCTATAGCCTATCGTCCATTGAATCTTATTCATTATATCCTACCTCCTATTTAGTTTTAATCCATTTTCCATCATTAAAGACGAACATGTCTGTTCCTTTAATAATCAACGAATATTCTGAAATATCA
This sequence comes from Clostridia bacterium, assembly GCA_017505165.1. Taxonomy (GTDB): domain Bacteria; phylum Bacillota; class Clostridia; order Christensenellales; family UBA1242; genus Onthoplasma. The sequence goes on along the minus strand of JAFVPU010000078.1, from coordinate 3,337 downwards.
CATCCGGTATCATCGGTTATTCTGTATTTATCCAATGATTCAATATCATTAGGAACTTTGAAGATTAATAATGGATTCGAATCATATTTACTACCACTGACATATACGTTTGAATTATGAATGGCATCAGATATACATTTGAAAACACCGACAGGTTGTTCACCTATGGGTTCATATGTATTATTACCAATTACATTCACAACTTGTTCATTCATATGTCGGAATGATACTACATCATTTTGACCCGGGTATTTATATTCAAAATCGTCAGGAATAATATATTCATTATATTGATATATGTCATTATTCAATACGCCGGTATCAATATTCAATGGGGGATTATCGACACCTTTGAAAATATCAACAAATGTCATTGGATATGATTCAGTTAATTTCATCAAGTCGTTGGTTATTTTTGTTGATACAACACACATATTTTCATATGGATTATATACAAATACATTTGGTTGAACACCGTTATCGATGAATGACAAACGATTTGTTTTATTCTCATAAGATTCAAGTGATACCCCGTGATTCTTCGGTAATAAGAAACGATTACCTGTTTCATTTCTCGTATACACAACAGGATTCTTCTTATCAGGATTATTGAATACATACAAAGCATCCTGTCGATTTATCAAATCATTTTCAACACGATACGTATTAACAGACTTTATTGAATCACATATTGGTGATACATTGAACATGTTATACATCATTACGTCTCTTAATTCGTCTGATGATGTATTATATGGATTTGGTGTTATTTCCTCACCTGTAACACGTGTTGTCTTAAACCATTTAGATTTATATATATCATATTCCCAAATCCAAACATCACCATTCTCATCGAGTTTATATGCATACAGATTATCTTTGATTTCACCTTTATATCGTTGAATATCATTCCATATTTCTTCACGTATTGTTAGTTGTGCTTTTAGACCTGTACCGTTAGTTTTAACTGGTACAGGATTCAACATAGTAACAGGACCATCTAAGTTACTAATGTTAATTGGGTATTCTGCATATATCCCCCATCCTAAACTGAATACACCATTATTCTCAGTCAATAAAAGTACTTTGAGAACCAGACCACCTTGTTCGATGACAGATATAAATGTGTCACCAACCTCATAACCTGAACCACCATCTACTACTTCTATCAACCAGTCTGGTCCATATTCGTAATCAAGTAGGTTTATAGAATAATTCAAATTCTTCATTGTTGAGTAGTGTTCTTTAAGATAATCCACATTCAATAATTCATCCAAATTATCATCTGTTGAAAATAATGACTTAACACCGTTTGTTGTATTCAGTACAACTATACCAGTTGATGTGTCATTCCATATATCGTTTAGATCATCACCACTCAGATTATTTTCGGTTCGATTATACTTTTCGTCTATTATAACATAAGGAGACGTGTGTTCAACCTTTATGAGTTGAGAGTACGATGTTGGTATATCACATATTCTTGCAATTGTTCTAAGTGGTTTAGGTGTGGTGGATCGATCATTATTCTCATATGGTATTGGATCATTATTTACATAATAAGCACGAGCTCTTTCAGGACCATTAATGTCATGACGCTGATACAAAGAGAATGTTCTATTTCCGTTGTATATGAACTTTGGTAAATCCTCTTGACCAGATATATTTATATTACCAATATTATTATTATCAATATATGTCAATTCCGACAAGAAGTTGTCTGGTGATAGACTAACACCATCAGTTACATAACCATCAATCAAGTCATCATACTTTATAACAATATTCAACTCTATATTCTCAACTTCAGTTGGAGGGATTGAGGTATCCAATATGATTGCAGATGTTTGTTTATCCATAGCCTTCTGATTGGAATCATTTAATCCATCACGAATTGAATATAGTTCAACATGTGCTCGATGAATAGTTTTATCCATTAGATATTTGAAATGGTTCGGCAATCCATCAAAGTCACCGAGATTATGCATAACTCCATTCTTTTTCATAATGCTATTATCTGTGAATTCTGAAGAAGAATCTATATGGATACCGGATATAGCGTTCTCACATTCATCCTCGTATTCATGTAGATAATTGCTGTTGAACTTAATTGAGAAAGCAGGCGTATAAGAACCATCAGTGTTATCGGGGATATTTCCAATAAATGTTGATATTGGTATTATACCATAAATTGGATTGTTATATGTCATACCATCATAATCATAATCACCTGATACTGCACGTTTGAAAATCCATTTCAGTTCATTGTTTATAAATATATCAATATATGTTTGATCATATGTGATCGTGTTTTCAAATATGAGAGCATTATCATTAATCAATACATATGATATTCGATCAATCTTCACACTTGAGTTATTACCATTCTGATTGAATGGTGTATTTTGTGTTGAGTATATTTTAATAAACCATTCACCATCGTACTCATCTGGAGCAGGTAAGTTATCAGCTCCATATATCAATGGATATAACCAAGAATCACCATGACCGTCTGTACCAACTGTCAAAAGGCCATTAGACATATGATCAACATTATTTGTGAAGCCTATGTCAGGTGTGAGTCTGAAAGCTTTCACACACATCCATATGAAAGGTAAACCATTCATTTTGTTTGTAATAGGTTTAGTAATCAAAGTTACTCCATCAAATGACTCGATCAGATCTTCAGTGGAAGGGTTTATAAAGAACATGTAGTCAGTTGATGCTCCCGTGTTATCACGTAGAGCCAAAGTAATTTCCTCAACTTCACCGGTTTCTGAATCAGTTATAATTAGAATTGGATCAAGTGTTGTGATCACATATTTATCAACTTTGACATTTGGGTCACTTGAACTTTCAGCACGTAAAGTAGACTCTTCAACACACATCTGATATTTTAGTTGGTACTGTTTGTTTGATAACAACACATTGTCTTTTAGTGTAGCGACAAGAATGTTCTGTTGGTCGTAGTTGCTTATAATTTTCGAATATCCTATATCAAAATAAAAATTCAGCTCATTACTGATTCTGATGTCCTTTAAAGGTGGACGATTCATCAATAGTTTTCTCGATTCTAATAATAATTCAGAACCATAGTTCTCAACAATTCCAGAATATTGTAAACCATCAATATCTTCACGATTCTTATTCTTGTCAGTATGAGTACTATAGAAACTTTTCAACATGTTTAAAGTAGCTCTCAAACTGTCAGGAGACATGAATGGGGTTTTTCTTTTAACATTATTACTCATGAAATGTCTCATCTCCTTTTTATGATTTTCAATGAATATATAATTTTTTTGATAAAGTAGAGAACCTATCTATACTTATCAAATAC
>JAFVPU010000008.1 GCA_017505165.1 Clostridia bacterium | reverse complement strand
TGACGTAGAATTTATTCCTCTTACATCATCTATTGATATTCGAACATTTTAAATAAACAAAAAAGGAAGATTTTCATCTTCCTTTTTTTATTCACAAGTTAAATCTTCTCCATATTCAATTTTACTTTCAAGTTGCAAAGCAGAAGCAATCGCCATTCCCATTTTAGCAACAATTTCTTCATCTCCCTCAACGAGATATGCAGGATCGGTACACTTATCAACCACAACACATCTGAATTTGATTTTAATGTCTTTAAATTTATCTCTAAATGACGATATATTATGTGCCATTTTTTCTGGTTCTATTTTATAAACATCATCAGATTTATAAGTATTCCCACTTTGGAAAATAGTATTAAGTGTAAACAACTTTTTTTCAAGCATATTACCTCCTTGTTTGTATATATTATACAACTTATAATTTAATTGTCAATATTGAATCAAAACTTAGCTTATATCACTACCATCAGCCATCATCACTTCTGGAGATATAATTTTCACATTTCCGAGGTTGTCCTCAGCGCAAAGAATCATACCTTCGCTCATCAATCCTTTCATTTCTCTTGGCGGAAGATTAACAACAACCACAACCTGTTTTCCAATCAAATCCTGTGGCTCATAAAATTTTGCAATTCCACTCAAAATAGAAAGAGTTTTTGTTCCAACTTTCACAGTTGAATGCAAAAGTTTTGATTTTGGCACAGCTTCACAATCAACGATTGTACCAACCTTCATTTGCACTTTCGCAAAGTCGTCAATAGTGATCAATTCTGCTTGATTGAATTCAATCGCAGGAGCATTTTCCGCTTTTTGTTTCGCAACTATTTCATCAATAATTGGTCTAATATCCTCCATTTTTATTCTATTGAACAAAATTTGAGGATCATTAGTAACGCTAAAGTTATCTACCAATCCAAATTTCTTGAAATCTTCAAAATTTCTTGCTTTTACATTTAATTCTTTGAATATTTTGTTTGCAGTATCTGGCATAAAACACGCCAATACATTTGCACCAATATTGATAGATTCCAAAAGGTTATATAAAACTGTAGACAAACGTTCTTTTTTACTTTCGTCTTTATTCAAATTCCAAGGTTCTGTTTCGTCGATATACTTATTAGCACGTCTAAATAATGCCCACAACTCATCAAGAGCTTCACTTGCTTTGTATTCATTGAGTTTGTTGAAAACTCTTTCACTTGTTGATACTGCCAATTCTTTCAACTCTTCATCAACAGATTCTGAAACGTTATAATTCTTTATTACACCGCCAAAATATTGATTACTCATACCTAGAGTACGTTTGACTAAATTGCCTAACACATTTGATAGATCTGTATTGTTTCTCTCGCACAGCAATTCCCAAGTGATTGTTCCATCATTTGTCAAAGACAATTCTCTCAATGAATAATATCTCACACTATCAACACCAAAAACTGAAGCCAAATCATCAAAATACAAAACATTACCTTTTGATTTGCTCATCTTTTCGCCACCTTGCAATAGCCATGGATGACCTAGCACTTGTTTAGGCAACTCAATTCCCAAAGCCATCAAGAATATCGGCCAGAAAATAGTATGGAAACGCACAATATCTTTTCCAACAACATGCACATCTGCAGGCCAAAGTTTTTTGTATAATTCTCCTGGATTTTCAGTATCAAAACCTATACCCGTGATATAGTTGTTCAATGCATCCAACCAAACATAAGTTACATGCTTTTCGTCAAAAGAAACAGGTATTCCCCATTTGAAAGTACTTCTACTTACACACAAGTCTTGCAATTTTGTCTTCAATGTTTTGTTCTTGATTGCTTCCAATAATTCTTCGTCGCTCTTGCCCACAAATTCATCAGCAAGCAAGAAATTGTTCATCATTTCATTTTTTCTAGATACAGGATTTATAAATTCAGGATGAGTGATGATGTGTTCAATAAGTCTATCGACATAATTGCTCATTTTGAAGAAATATGCTTCTTCTTGACTATGTTTAACTTCTCTACCACAATCTGGGCATTTTCCGTCAACCAATTGACTCTCTGTCCAAAAACTTTCACAAGGAGTACAATACAATCCTTCATAATAACCTTTATAAATATCTCCTTGGTCATAAAATTTCTTGAATATCTTTTGAACAGTTTTCTTGTGGTGATCATCAGTTGTTCTAATGAATTTATCGTATGAAATATTCATCAAATCCCAAAGAGCTTTGATATCGCCAGAAGTTTTGTCAACAAATGCTTGTGGAGATACTCCTTTTTCTTGAGCTTTCAATTCCACTTTTTGACCATGTTCATCAGTTCCTGTCATAAAGAAAACATCATATCCTTGCATTCGTTTTGCTCTCGCTATGGCGTCGGACAAAATAATCTCATATGTATTTCCAATATGAGGTTTTCCCGAAGCATATGCTATCGCTGTCGTGATATAAAACTTTTCTTTATTCATCTTTTTCTCCTTATTTAATAATTTCTGTTTTTCTAAATTTTTTCAACCAAATATCCAACGTAATGATTTTATCTGCCTGTCGGCAGGAAGCTTCGCATTAGTTGTTATTTGTCTTCACTTCGTGAGACCAAATACCCAACGTAATAATTTTATCTGCCTGTCGGCAGGAAGCTTCGCATTAGTTGTTATTTGTCTTCACTTCGTGAGACCAAATATCCAACGTAATGCTTGCTATCGAATTCCAATTTGTATTTATCTGCTTTAACTTTTGGATAATGTTCTGGATTTGGATTTTTGAATTTCTTTTTCTTCAAAATTTTAAATCCTTTTTCTTTCAAATATTGCTCGATATATCGATAATGTACATTTGGATCTTCCAATATGTCATATATAATAAAATACTTCGCTTTGATATCCATCAGTTGATGGAACAAGTCTGAAAAATGATTTCCAAAATGATGTGCTTCACCAAGCGTCATATGAATCAAGCAAAGATCATATTTTTTTCTAAAACAACAACTGCAGATATCTGCCTCAATAACATTAAGCCTGTCTGATCCTATTGCTGTCAAAAGAGGATTCTTTTTTCTATTATCACCCGGATATACCACTGCATCCACTGTTGCAGTTGGAAAATATTTAAGCATAATGCTTGCACTTGTTTTTCCGCTTCCGGCATCAATTATTTTCTTAACCTGAACATTTTTCAATTTTTTGATAAGCGTTTTGAGAGCCTTATCGTGAATTGAATTTTTTGTATTGTATAATTTTTCCATATTTACCCCTATAAAAATATATTGTTTTAAGGAATCTTCCTTTGCAAGTCTTGAAGGACGCTTCTTTCATTTTCAATGCTTGTAGCAATATAATAAGCATCATGTCTTTTGAATTCATCAAAGAAATTTTCAATCTTTCTATCGCATTCGATAATAAAACCATATTTAATCGGTCTTGAATAAATTACTTTTCTCAAATTTGCTTCCTCATATTTAGGATTAGCCATCATATATCTTTGCAAACCAAATAATTGGCAATATTCTTGCTTTGAAATATATTTTGATTTGAACTTTACCTTCACTTCAAACAAACTATTATTCACTTTTGTGAATTCTCCAATTTGAGTCTTTTTAGCTTCTTCAATACAATCATCAAGAGCAACCATTATTTTTTTTGCATCTTGATTTTTCTTTTCCATCTCTTTCCCTAATTTCTTTTGTAATTTATTCAACATATTTTTCTCCTATATAATCAACTAAAATTCTTTGTAAATATTTATTGGCCCATCAAGATGTGTTTCAATTTGCATATCGGCACCAAACACTCCTGTAGCCACATTTACCCCTAATTTTTTGATTTCATCTGCAAGACGAAGATAATATTCGTTTGCCTTATCCTTATCTGCAGACAAGATGAAGCTTGGCCTGTTTCCACTATGCGGAACAGTACAAAGCGTGAAGTTTGAAACCAACAAAATTTCTCCACCAACATCTTTCACACTCAAATTCAATTTTTCATTTTCATCTTCAAAGATTCGAAGATTTACAATTTTATTTGCAATTTTCTCAATGTTGGATCCATCGTCTGTTTCACAAACACCACAAAACACGTTTAATCCGTGCTTGATTTGACTCACAACCTTATTATCTACTCGCAAGGTTGACCCTTTTACCCTTTGAATAACAAATCTCATTTCTTAGCCTCTTGCAATTTTATTTACAATCGACATATCAACTTTTCCAGCATATTCTGCTTTGAAATGTTTCATAATGCTTGGAATTGATTTATCTTCAAGATTTGCAATAATATTTTTAATTTCGTCTTCACTCAACATTTGAGGTAAATATTTTATCAAAATTTCTTTTTGAACTTCAATATTATTTGCTTCAGTTTCGTTGCCTGCTTTCAAATAATTTTCTTTTTCTTCAGTGAGTTCTTTGATAGTCTTTTGAAGGATTTGAACCACATCTGCATCAGTTTGTTCTTTTCCATCCTTTTTGCACTCGATACTATGTAATAAAACTTTGTTCATAACAACACCATAAATCGCTCTTGCCAAAGTGTTTTTATCCTTCATTGCCTGAACATTATCTTTCTTTATATCATCTATTAACATATAATTCTCCTCTTAAATCGAAATTTCGTCCGACTTATATAAAATTTCAGCGTTCTCAAAAGAGTCTGGTTCTTGGTTCGGACAATTCAAAGTGTTGCTCCAATGAATATTTTTGGCACCTTTGAAACACTTTGTCGCTATTCTTTCAAGATTGACCGCTGTTGAAAAATCTATTCTATCACAATCAATATCTTTAAACGCCAACATAGAAAATTTCTTTACGCTCTTTGTAAACACTATTTTCTCTGGAAGTTTTGCCAACGCTCTTGCAATATTGATATAAGTTACAACTGATGCGCTAATTTTTACAACTAGTCCTTTATTATATTTAGGCATTTTTTCTGTATTTTCTATTTTTGTATTATCGTTCATAATTCTTCCTTTTATTAGTCTTTAAAGACATCATCTATGTCCGGATCTTCATTCGGTGTCAAGATTGCATCTTTTTGTACCTTACTTGTATTCTTTGTATATAAATTATCTCTGCCTGGTTCGTAGAATTGAGTAAATTCACTTTTCCACTTGATAGGAATGTTTCCTCTCATACCATTTCTATGTTTTGCAATCACAAGAGTATAATCAAGTGCGCCATCACTTGAATTTTGTTCTGCCCCCTCTGTTGCAATATCAGCGATAAACATAACAATATCGGCATCTTGTTCGATACTTCCTGATTCTCTGAGATCACTGAGCATTGGAGTTTTGTCTGCTCTTTTTTCACTTTCACGATTCAATTGTGAAAGCAACAAAATTGGAACACCCAATTCACGTGCAGCAAGCTTAATCGAACGAGTGAGATCTGCCACTTCTTGTTGACGACTTCCATCTTTTGTTTGTCTTTCACTCTTCATAAGTTGAAGATAGTCAATAATAACCATGTCGAGACCTTGTTGTGCTTTGAGTCTGCGACATTTTGACAAAATTTCAGCCGGAGTGATAGTGGTTGTATCGTCAATATAGATGTTTGATTCTTCCAAAATTTTCTTAGTTTCAAACATTGTAGCCCATGCATTATTATCTTTTGTTCCAGCCTTGACATAATCCATTGGAATACGACCTGTAGAACAAATAAATCTTTGCGCAACTTGCAAACTTGACATTTCAAGGTCGAACATTGCCACACTCTTTTTGTATTTAAGCGCAGCATTGATCGCAAAGTTGACTGCAAGTGTCGTCTTACCAATACCTGGACGAGCAGCAATAATAATCAACTCTCCTGGTTTGAATCCATTGGTCATCTTATCAAGCATTGGGAATCCAACCTTGATTCCACTATTTGCATTAGGATCAATCGAAACTTTTTCCATCATATCGATCGCTTCGGTTACACCTTTTTTGATATGCTCGAGACCATTGCTTCTTCTTGTTTGAGATATATCGAATATCAACTTCTCTGCTCCAGCCAAAACCTCTTGTGCTTCAGCACCTTCAAAAGCACGATTGATTGTCTTTTGACTTGCGTCTATCACTTGACGCAAAATGCTATCATTACGAATAATGTCAGCATAATATTTATAATTCGCAGCACTTGGCACAAAGTTAGTAAGATCAGTGATATACCCAAGACCACCAACTTCTTCGAGTTCACCTTTTGTTTCCAAAACTTTGCTCACAGTTACATAGTCGACCGCAATATTCTTTGCATAGTTGTCTGCCATTGCTTGATAAATCTTTTGATGCGCAGTTGAATAGAAATCTTCTGCTTTCAGTATTGGGAAAGTGTCAATGCACGCATCGAGCGACAAAAACAAACTTCCAAGCAAACTTTGCTCGGCTTCCAAATCATTTGGCAACATTTTCGCTTTTATATCAGCCATAATTTTCTCCTTAAATTTTATTGCTTTGACAATTTATTTTTTACAAACCTTTAACAACTTCATCAGTTGCAATTTTGAATCCGTCTTTTTTCATCAAGTACACACCTTTTTTTACAAGTTCGTCTGTTGAACAATTTGAAATTCTTCTATTATAAAGATTTGGATCAACCAATTTTGATGCCTTGTTGTATTTTTCTATCAACTTTGTTGTCAGGCAAGATCTATACATTCTTAATTTTTTCATATTTTCTCCTTAATTATCTTGATTTATTAAATATCCATAAGGTCCGGCATTTTCGAGATAAGAGTTTGTTTGAACTTTTTTGATATCGTCAACTTTGCCTGCTTCAATCTTTTTCACATTTTCCATAAATTCATCCAAAAGTGGCATATTAAATTCTGGATTTGATTTCTTTTCTTTCTCGTACATATATTGAACAATGCTTATTCCGTCAGTTTTGTCTCCGACCGACACTTGTTCGATCTTCTTTGGAGATACTCCAACTCCCGCAAATGTATGTAGATTCCACTTTTCAAGCCCGTCGACTTTGTCTATCTTTCCATACATATATTCAAGATATTTGAGGTTATCTCTGTTTTTCACATTCCACTCTTTCGCATCATCAATATCATCATAACTGAAATCTTTACCTTCCTTTAGATCAAGAGCAAGATAAGAAGTATTCTTCCAATCTTTGTACATCTTCTTGAATGCAGCCATCTTGGCTTCTTCGGTTTCTACTGCTCCGGATTCTACGTCTTTATGATGTTTTGCTAATGCCCATTTTTCTTGTTGTCTATATATCATATCAGCAAGGGGCGATTCTTTCGGATCAATCCCCTCAACCGCTTCTTTCACATATGCAACTCGTTGATACCTAACGATAAACCAACGAATCCAGGAATCAACAAGTTTCAATACATTTTCCCTACCTTCAACAAAGAAAACTTTCTTTGAATGTTCAACACCTTTTGCATTGTCTCCAATTTTTGCATCAAGACCGCGTTCAAAAATACTATCCAAATTTTCAGTTTTTGTGAAATGATAAAATCTCGGCTCATTTTCTTTTAAATCCATTTCGCCTCCTTTGTGAGTTTTACATTTTTTATTTAAACACGTCTTTCTTGGTTTCAACGATTGGTTCTTTTGATTTTTTATTTTCGATTCGTCTTGCTATCAGTTCTTCTATCAAAACTGCAAGCCCCATAATCGCAACAAAACATAAAATTATGAGAGCACGATTTGTTATGATATTTCTTGTGAAATAGCCAAACAAAATCAAAACCGGAATACAAGCAAACATGGTAATAGTTATTCTCTTAGCAACCTTCTTTGCTCCACTGAGATATTCATTTCTATCTATCTGCATATTACTCCTTATTCAACCACTGGTTTTTTACTTTTTGCTCTAAGTCCGTGATCTAAAATTGCTTTTCTGATTCTAATATTTTGTGGAGTTACTTCAACCAATTCATCATCAGCAATAAATTCAAGTGCTTCTTCAAGCGTCATGGTTTGAATTGGAGTCAACTTTAACGCATCATCACTAGCACTACTACGTGTATTTGTGAGTTGCTTTTTCTTACACACATTTACAACTATGTCATCACCTTTTGGATTTGCTCCTACTACTTGTCCAAGATAAACTTTCTCACCAGCACGCACCAATAATCTTCCTCTGCCTTGAGCATTGAAAAGACCATAAGTGATTGCTTCTCCTGTTTCGTAAGAGATCAATGATCCAAAATTACGTGATCCAATATCGCCTTTGTATGGCTCGTAACTATCAAATATGCTAGACATTACACCTTCACCACGAGTATCTGTCAAGAGTTGTGATTTATATCCAAAGAGTCCTCTGCTTGGAACTTTGAATCTTAGTCTTGTTCTGCTTCCTATCGCAGACATATCGATAAGTTCACCACGCTTCACACCCATTGTTGACATAACCGTACCAACCGAATCATTAGGAACGTCCAAAACAACCAAATCAATAGGTTCACACTTCACACCATCAATTGTTTTGAATAAAACTCTAGGTCGACTCACTTGGAATTCATATCCATCACGACGCATATTTTCGATAAGGATACTTAGGTGCATCTCACCTCTACCACGCACAGTGAATTGGTCTGCAGTGATACCATCACTTACTTGCAACGACAAATCTTTCACCGCTTCTTTGTTGAGTCTATCTTTGATATGACGACTTGTTACATATTTTCCTTCCTTGCCTGCAAATGGACTATCATTTACCATAAATGTCATTTCAACACTTGGTTCACTGATTTTTACGAATTCAATCGGTTCCATTTCAGGTGTCTCACTTACTGTATCACCGATAGTGATATCAGGAATACCAGCAATACAGATAATATCTCCTGCTCTACCAATTTCAACCGGTTCTCTTTTTAGTCCTTCAAAACTAAAAATGTTCACAGCTTTGCCCATGTATTTTTTGTTCGGATCAAAGAAGTTTTTGATATACACAGTTTGATTAAGTTTAATTGTTCCTGATTCAATTTTTCCAACTGCCAACTTTCCGAGATAATCATTTTGCTCAGTTGAAGAAACAAGCATTTGGAAAGGAGCGAACTCATCCATCTTTGGTGGATTTATATGACTTACTATTGCTTCAAACAAATCTTCCATATTATTCTTTGGATTTTTATAATCCTTTGTTGCAATCCCTTCTCTTGCCGAGCAATATATAATCGGACTGTCAAGTTGTTCATCATTTGCATTGAGATCAAGCATCAACTCAAGCACTTCATCTCCAACTTCGTTGAGTCTAGCGTCAGGTCTATCTATTTTGTTGATAACAATAACAACTTTGAGATTCAATTCAAGAGCCTTTTCGAGAACAAATCTTGTTTGAGGCATTGGTCCTTCAAACGCATCAACCACCAAAAGCACTCCATCAACCATCTTCAATACACGTTCAACTTCA
>JAFVPU010000077.1 GCA_017505165.1 Clostridia bacterium | reverse complement strand
TATGGTTATGGCGGGAATATGTATATAAATGGAGACGCTACAACATTTGTGCTTGATGGTGGAACAATTTCAGGTTCTGGCTCTGTGCAAGCCAAATATGGTGGTGGAATTTGGAACGATGGAATATTCATCATGCTTTCTGGAACAATTACTGAATGTTCCGCAACTTATGGTGGTGCAATCTTTAACAACGAAAGGATGCTTCTCTCAGGTGGCAACATTGTTGATTGCATTGCAGAAGTTGGTGATTCAATATTCAATGGATCGGAAATGGTTCTTGTGGGGCAATCAGATGACTATAGTCCAGCAATTGATGCAATCCGCAATTTCCTTGTCGCTGGGACTCTTGGTTTGTCGTCAGGTATCAAAAATGTTTTAACAACAAATCACACCAATTTGACAGAAGAAGAAGTTTCAATTTATCTTCAATTAATTCTTGAGTCAATTGATGCTTATTGGAGCAAAACATATTCAATCAAAGAATATGATTTAGAGAGTATTGACGATCAACTCGTCGATAAACTTGGCTTGGAGTTTGAAATCTTGGAAACCACAGATTTAAACATGATTCAAAATTTGATTTCGAGCAATATAACTACAATTTTTGATTCATCCAAAGCAACACAACTCCTTTCAACAAATTTGAGTAGATTTGGCAATGAACTAGTGATTTCAGGGACTGTTACTCTTGCATCGAACACATTTGAAAAATACAATTTTGATCGTGGAGAACCTGTTGTCATCGATGGTGAAGAATACTCACTCACAGTGCAATATAGAAATGCCCATGTTTCCCATATGGGAATTTTGAACAAAATAAAATTTGATTTCGCAGATTATGCTGTTGATGTTGGAACATATGCAGAATTTGGCTTTGATAAAATTAATGTTGATACAACAGCAAGTAGGTTTTTTACCCATTATTTGCGTAACTATTCTGTTGAAAATGATGGGACAACATATAGTGCTTATAATCTTTCATTATTTAACGCTATTGATAATACCAACTTGCTATATAGTGAAAGTGCGAATTCGGAGTTGAGTTTCGAACCATATAACTTCGCATTGTTGCCGGAAAGTATCGTTTCATATGTTGGTTCTGATGGTGGTTGTGGGATTGAAACGACTACTGAAACAATAGATCTTATTATTAGGTGTGATCTTGATGATGCCTCGACCTCTTTTTATCAAGTAGTAGTAGGAACACTTATTTTTATTCAAGATGAAAAGTTGTATATCAATGGAGAACTTGTTATTTCCGGAAATGTGACGGATGGTTATCTCGGTTTTGATTATAGCAATGGCTATTACTGGGTAAGATACAATGGTGTCAGCACAATAGAAATTTATGCTTATTGTTACTATAAAACGACAATCAATATTCAATATATTGATGTTAATGAAACAGAATATACACAATATGTTTCTGAAATGTATTTGGAAATGGGTATCACAGCATATTTGGAAGATGACAATGCAAGAATTGAAAGGTATGATGGACAAGAAATATTCAACTTTAATCAATATAAAGGAATTGACAAAGATGTTTATGAACCATTTGTAATTGATGTTAACGGAGAATCGTTGTACAATAGTCCTATTGGTGAATTCATAACAATTTCTGGTGCGACAACCATAACAATTGTTTGCAAACGGATAGAAGTTTCTTTGTTGGTCAAGTATGTGGATTCAGACAACAATTTGATTAGGGACGAATCCTGCGCACCAATTTATTGTGGCGACAGATTGGAATTGGGGTTTGTGAATGGTGTACAATATCTTTTGAAAAATGGGAAAACAAACAATATCTACTTGAGTGGAAATACTTATCTTTCTGAAAACACTTTGGGTCAAGGCATTCATCAAGAATTGGACATGTATCCTTTACATGATTGGTGGTTTGAGATGGGGGGAGGTCATGGATCGTATATTGACACTATAACTAGCGACGTT
>JAFVPU010000076.1 GCA_017505165.1 Clostridia bacterium | reverse complement strand
TGAATTAATGGTAAGAATGGCTAAAGATCTGAATCATACTGTTGACGAGAATGATAATATTGTTGATCCGTATAGATTCTTACGATATCTTAATTCATATTCACAGATTCCATTTATGTATAAATTAAGATACATCAATGGAAGAAGAGAATTCTTTATCAGAATGAAGAATATTCCAATTTATATGGATATGAAGAATAAGATGGATATTGATGATGGTGAACAAGATGGTCAAACATCTCACTCTTATCATATCGAAATGAGTGTATCGTTAAGAGTTCCAGTACCAAAGTTCTATGTGTATTATGACGAAGGAAAGATAGCAAATTCTATTGCTGCAGTAGAACCTGATAAGAATGATATTGGAATCTATAGTATGAAAGTATTTGACATTCCTGAAATTAATCATAAAGGTTGGGTTCAATACGGTACAGCAAACTTTATCAAAGAGAAAGACCAGAAGTTTGTTGAAGAAATTGATATCACAGAATTATTTAAAGCTCCTGTTGGTACCAATATTGGTACATCTTTAGATGATCTTATTACCGAATCTATTCATCTTGGTATTTCTCCATCTAGATTTATAGATGTGGCTGTATATACAAATGATATGAATGTAAATGGTAGAATGCCTGCTGAGATGGATTGGGAAAATAGAAAGATTATTTTACAAGATAAAACAATCAATTCATACTTCTATTTGTCCGTATATACAGACAATTTGTATGTGAACGATAGAATACTTGAGAAAGATAGAGCATATGACAGTAGAATCTCTCACGCTGCTCAGAAAGATATTGAGCAGTTCCCTAAATATAATGAAGAAACTGGTACCGGATTTAGATTTAGACCTGTAGCCGAAATAAAAAGAAAGAAATAAAACAAGGGTAGGGAGTTAATCCCTACCCTAAAATTTATGTAAATTTATTCTGGAGATCCATCATTGCCACCATTATCTTCGGTTTCAATGAGTTCTTCTTCTGAAAGTACTTCTGTTGTGTCTATGATCTGCTCTTGAGAGATTTCCGGAATTGGAGCTTCCATATTTAATTTATTTTCATCGATAGTATGGAGTTCTTTATCTGTACCATCATCCATGTACTCTTTATTCTTCTCCATCTCCTCTTTCTCCAATAACTCCATCTCTTCGATTCTCTTATTCCAATAATTCTCATAGACTTCTTTTAATAAATCATTGACCTGATCCAATGAGCATACTTTGTGCGTAACTTGTTTAATAGTTTCCACATTTAAGAAGATTCGCAGATTTTCAGGAATTTTAAAATCTTCCAAATTTGCTTCCACATAAACATACAACTTCTCCGCGAAGTTTTCAACACATTTGTTTACGAAATCTTCAAATGTTGTAGACTTGAGTTCTTGAGCAAGAGCCAATTCCGTAATAAATGGAATGATCTTATCATCGAGATAATTCATGAGATAATCTACAAGATCATCTGCAGATTTAACTGTGTCCCGATGCTTATGTGTTTTAATCCATCCGAACAAACCTGCAATTATGATTGCTATGAATGCTATTATAGGAAGCATTCCATCTACAGGAGAGTCGGAAACATTGTTTGATAAAAGGATATTAAACATTCGTGTCTCCTCCCTAAGTATATGATTATCGGTATGTTTAGGAAGTATAAGTCGAAACTTCTTTATAATATCGGCATTACCGCCATATAAAGGAGGTCGATATGTTTGGCGGTTACTAATCTTATTACACAAAGACAAATAGTATATTTTCATGATACTACAACCAATCA
Organism: Clostridia bacterium; assembly: GCA_017505165.1. GTDB lineage: Bacteria > Bacillota > Clostridia > Christensenellales > UBA1242 > Onthoplasma. The sequence continues at coordinate 1,213 of JAFVPU010000076.1, read as the reverse complement.
ATCATTCATAGATATGCACTACTATCTTAAGGCTAAAAAGATTACGAATAATAAGTTCCATCTTATTATACGTGATCCAGACCTTATGGGAGTAGATCCACGAGATCCAATGCTTTCTACACAAATGAAGACTAAGATCTTTATTGAGTGTAAGATCAACTTCTGGTATTTCTTGCGAGAAGTAGTTAGAATCCCTGAAGAGGGTGGCGATGTTAAGTCAGGTACAAGATACTCATTGCATAGAGGTAACTTGGCAATGAATTTCTTGTTCACTATGAACTTCAATATGTTTGTAGAATTCCCTCGACAGCATGGTAAGACAACTGCAGCTATCTGTTGGTATTTATGGGTATTTAACTTTGGTTCTACTAACACGAAGATGATGTTTATTAATAAGAAACATGACGATGCTCGTAAGAACCTTAAAGATTTGAAACGTTACAGATCTGCATTGCCAGACTACTTACAGATGGATGCTCCGATGGGAGCTGATGGAAAGAAGATACGAGTACCGAATACTGTAGATACGTTACAGCATCCATTGAACTACAATACAATCCTTACATTACCTGCTGCTCCGTCTAAGACTAAAGCAGATGGTGCCGGCCGTGGTGCTACAATGGCTATACAGTATTACGACGAGTTTGCTTTCATGGCTCACAATCAGATCATTTACAACGCCGCATATCCTGCATTCTCTAGAGCTTCTATGAACGCTAAGAAGAACGGAGCTCCTTATGGAATGCTTATTACCACTACACCTGGTGACATGACAACAGAAGAAGGACAATTTGCTAACCAGATTCGTTGCAATGCTACACCATGGAATGAAAGATACTTTGACTGCTCATATCAACAGTTGGAAGAGATTAGAAACTCTAATAAAGATTCTTCATTCTTCCATCTGAGATTCACATATCAGCAGTTAGGATCTGGAGAAGAATACTTTGCTAGACAGGTAGTAGGTCTTAACAAAAACTGGCCTATTATCCGTCGAGAAGTTTTACTTGAGTGGTCTAATATCGCTACCAACTGTCCATTTGCACAAGAAGATCTTAATACAATTCAGGCTATGTGTAGAAACGAGCCGATTAATACATTATTCTTTGGTAGAGCTAACCAGTATCAATTGAATATCTGGAGCCAAATGCCAATGAATAGTCAATATCCACCTATTATAGGTGTCGACGTTGCTAATGGATGGGGACAAGAT
>JAFVPU010000075.1 GCA_017505165.1 Clostridia bacterium | reverse complement strand
TGGATATAATGAAACAGCATCAAAATCATTCAATTGTTTTTTAACATCCCATTTTTGATTATCTCTTGTCATACATCTTCCTCCATAAATACATTGTTGAATAAATTCTCTTGTGATTCCTGAATATTCATACATACCAGCAGCTTTAGTATAGATTTGTTGTTTGAAATAATCATTAGCAATAGCCGGAGCTGAAAGATAGTTATCAACATCCATATCAATAGGACCGTTTAATGTATCATATCTGAATTTATCAAATCCTTGTTGTAAGATTCTTACATCTTGTTTACAGTAGAATTCTACGTACTTAAGCATATCGAATGTTCCATTACCATTATCAGCTCCTATCTTCTTTAAGTTATCTTCGAATTGTTGTTGGTTCCAATTTTGTGGTATTTCATCAGAGCCGGCTTCTGATATTACTCCACAGTTGGATTTCATTCTTTCGATTGTATAATACTTATATGGAAACATTTCTTTAGCACCACAATCTAAACCGAATGTTTTTGGGAATCTTGATAATGGCATTGATAAAATAGAGAATGAATCTTTTAACTTGATTGTCTTTCCATTATATTTAATATCTTCACTCATAACTCTACTGTTTTTATCGATTGCTAGTGTGATATTGAAACTGCTCATTAAACGACTATCATAACCAAGATTATGGAAGTATACTATTGATTTGTTTGGAATTGCATTGAAGAATTGATCTAAACAGTCTTCACCATGAGCACCATGAATCACATTAGAATTACGTTCTGTCCAAGCTATGTAGATTGCTTTATGAACATTGTTTGTTACAACATCAGATTCACAATCAGCATAGAATACTCGTGGTTGCTCATGTTCTTTCTTGTCTTTAAGTTCAACTTTTCTACAATCTTTATCATGAACAAGTAATGAATCAATGTCTGATTTGATATAATGATGTAAGTCTGATTGGAATATAGCTCTGTCTGTAAATGTTAACTTACGAACTATGTTATGTTCTTCCATTAATGATATTAATTCATGAGATGATATGTGTGCTCTTCTGATATCAATATCTGGATTGCCTTTTTTATTAAATCGAGTTATTTTAAATCCATATTCTAATGGTTTGTTATGTTCTATGCACCAAGCGTTGACTGAATCAATGTTCTTAATGTAATATGATGTTATTCCTTCAACTGTTTCATTGAGGAAGTAATGTTTTCTCAATAATACTAAGTTTATAGTTGCAATTGCGTCATCTCCTTTGTAACCAATATATTTATCGCTATTGATAGATTTCATCTGTTTCTGCTTTGAATCATATTTCTTGATAGTGAGTCTAATCTTGAATTCCTTGCATAACTCACAAACTTGTTTATAACTAACAATTCGAGTGAAGCATCTGACTTTCATTGCAGCTAATGTCTTATCGTCCAATTGGCCAGATTGTTTGAAAGCATATAACAAACAATTTAAGTCGTATTCTTCACGCGGCTTGTTATTTTCATTCAAAAGATTGCTAAATATTTGGTATCTAGATGTAAATCTTTCAAGATAACTATAATCTTCTTTGATTATTGAATCATAGAATGCTCCACCATTATCACAATATATTTCAATCTCAGACTTCTTATTACCAAATGACTTTGGTGTGATTTCGATAGCACTACACATATCAATTGTTAAAGGAGCATCATTTATCATTTCAAGTTGATCTGAAACATTAATGTATCTAACTTCTTGACCAGCTTCTTGGAAATAATCTTCAATCATGTTTTTAATTGATTCATAAGATTGATTATCAATAAATTGTTTAACTCTTGGAATATTATCTGAATTTAAAGGAATAGTTTTCCAGGA
>JAFVPU010000074.1 GCA_017505165.1 Clostridia bacterium | reverse complement strand
TGATGAGAAATTAGACATCAAACAAGAAGATATCGACACTAAAATCGAAGAAATGGCAAAAAATACTGGTAAATCTGTGGAAGAATTTAAAAAGCAAGTTAATAATGATATGGTAAACAGAATTGCCAATGAATTGTTAATGAAGAACCTCATTAATTTCTTGCGTGCAAATAACACTGTTAAATAAACGGAGGAACTATGTCGGGGGAAAATAAAGAAGTAGAAACAAAGAAAGAGAAAAAACCTTTTCGTTCTGGTTGGAAATTTATAGTATTTTTCTTGCCACCGTTGGGTCTTATATTCTTTTGTCTTTGGGAAGATGACAAACATGAAAAAGCAATGGAATGCTTGAAGATGACACTTTGGGGCTTGCTCTTTATGGTGTTGTTTAGTGTTGGATTCTGGTTGCTTTGTCATTTTGATATTATTAATTTCAATTTGTGGAAGTTATTAGGACTTAAATAAATATTACGTCAACGGGATTTCTCGTTGACGTTTGATTATAAATGGTATTAAAATTATAAAATTTAAATAATCTATTGAATATAAAGGAGAAATTATTATGATTCCTATGGTTATTGACCAAGTTGGTAATGTTGAACGTAGTTATGACATTTATTCTCGTCTTTTGGAAGATAGAATAGTTTTTGTAACAGGCGAAATCAATGACGCAATGGCTAATACAATTGTGGCTCAACTCATTTATCTTGAAGGTAAGAATCCGGACAAGGATATCTTCATGTATATCAACAGTCCTGGCGGTAGTGTGTCTGCTGGTATGGCTATTTATGACACAATGCAATATATCAAATGTGATGTGTCAACAATATGTATCGGTATGGCTGCGAGCATGGGTGCTGTATTGTTGTCAAGTGGAGCAAAGGGCAAGAGAATTTGTCTTCCGCACAGCGAAGTGATGATTCATCAACCTTTGGGTGGAACTCAAGGACAAGCAAGCGATATTGAAATCCATGCAAAGCATATTCAAAAGACAAGAGAAACTCTCAACAAGATTTTGGCTGAAAATACAGGCAAAGATGTTGCCACTATTGCAAAAGATACCGATAGAGACAACTTCCTTGACGCAAAATCTGCTTTGAAATATGGTTTGGTGGACAAAATATTTACCAAACGTTAATAAATGGCAGGTTTAACCTGCTTTTTGATTTTAAAAGGGGAAATTAATGAAAGAATTAGAAACAATTTGCTCGTTTTGCGGTCGTCCTTCAAAGGAACTCACTGATATAATCAGTAATCCGGAAGGAGATTGCTTTATTTGCAAAGATTGCATCAATATTTGTCGTGATATAATGGATTTCAACAAGAAGACAAAAGATGCAGAGTCAAATCAAATGCTTGAACTTATGAAACCGCAAGAAATCAAGAAATGCCTTGACGATTTTATTATTGGACAAGATGAAGTGAAGAAGATTCTTGCTGTGAGTGTATACAACCACTATAAGAGAATCAACTATAATATGGTCAAGAGAGAAAACTCTGGAGAAGAAGTTGAACTCGAGAAATCAAATGTGCTTTTGATGGGGCCTACAGGTAGCGGAAAAACTCTGCTTGCAAAAACTTTGGCCAAGGTGTTAAAAGTGCCATTTGCATCAAGTGATGCAACCGCTCTCACTGAAGCTGGTTATGTTGGAGATGATGTTGAAAATATTTTGTTGAAGCTCATCCAAAATGCAGACTATGACATTGAAAAGGCTCAAAGAGGAATTATCTATATAGATGAAATCGACAAGATTGCAAGAAAGACTCAAAACGTGTCAATCACTCGAGATGTGAGCGGAGAAGGTGTTCAACAAGCACTTTTGAAGATACTTGAAGGTACAATTGCTTCAGTTCCACCACAAGGCGGAAGAAAGCATCCTCAACAAGAAAATATCAAGATTGATACAACAAATATCTTATTCATATGTGGTGGTGCGTTTGTCGGTCTTGACAAAATCATCAGCGAAAGAACGGGTGCAACCAATCTTGGTTTTGGTGCTATGGTGAAAAACAAAGTTGACAACGGAGATGTTGTCAAATTCGACGATATTCAACCACAAGATTTGATCAAATATGGTATGATTCCAGAGTTTGTAGGTCGTCTTCCTATTATAGGAACGCTTGACTCGCTTGATGAATCTGCTTTGGAAAGAATATTGGTAGAGCCAAAGAATGCAATCACAAAACAATATGTTCAAATGTTCAAGATGGACGGAATCGATCTCAAATTTGATACAGAAGCAATCAAAGCGGTCGCAAGAAAAGCAATCGAGCTCAAAACAGGTGCAAGAGGACTTCGAACAATTATGGAGGAGCGCATGCTTGATGTGATGTATTCTTGCCATTTTGAAGAGGATATTGAGAAGATTACAATCACAGCTGATTTTATCAATAAAAAAGGCAAACCGATTGTTGAAAAATTCAAACCTAAATCAAACAAAAAAACAGCGTAAACCGCTGTTTTTTTTGCTGTCAATATTATGTTGGATTTAATTGCAAAATTTCTCTTATTTATATATAATTTAAACGAGGTAAGAATATGAAACTTATAACAATAGACATAAGAAATTCGCAAGGCTCATAACTTGATATCTATTGTTTTGCAGATAATAGGAGGATTTATGAAACTTATAACAATAGACATAAAAAGCGAACATCAAACGGTGGCGGAAGCTATTGCTCAATTTTTGGTAGAGGTGGATAGCTACAAAATTGGCGGATTCAAAGTGATGAAAGTGATTCATGGCTATGGCAGTCATGGTGTGGGTGGTGCGATAAAATCGGCTTTTCTAAAAAAATGTCAAGATTTGAAGAATAGAAAGATAATTGAAGACTTCATTTGTTGTGATAAATGGACCGAGAAGAATGTAGTAAAAAAGATTGCAATCAACTATTGTCCTGACCTTTTGGCTGACAAAGAATTGCAATTGCTGAATCCTGGATGTAGTATAGTAATTTTATAAATGACAAAATATCACAAAAAATATTGTATTTGTGTTTAAATTTGTTTTATTTTTAACAAAATTTGTGTCATAATAAAGATGTATAAGGAGATTTTATGTCAAGTAAGATTAAAGTGGAAAGAAAAGGAAAAGGTGGAACAGGAAAATTCTTTTTGGGATTGTTCCTTGGAATAATTCTTGGGCTTGGTGCTGTTTTTGGTGTGGGATTTTTTGCATACAAAAAATTATCTGTTACCTTCCTAAGAAAGAAGTTTGGAATTGATATCGATCTTGGCAATGACAAATTAAATGACATGGTTATTGAAGATTGGGTTTCAAATGCTGTTGATTTGATGTCAGATGTTGATAATCTTTCATTGAATGATTTGGAAGTAAAATTTGGAATTTCTCTTGGTAATGATGTTTCAGGTATAGATATATCAGATTTGAAGGATGTTGGTCTTAAAAAATTTGAAGATGCTGTGAAAGATAAATTCAATAATATAAGCGCTAAAGAATTGGAAGGTGCGATCGAATTTGATGAAGATGTCAATAAGATTTTAAATAAGAATTCAACTTATTATTATAATGATACAGATAACAAATTGTATGAAGAAGCTGAATATACAACCAAGGCTGATTTTGATTATACAATAGATTCAGGAAAAGTGAAAATCAAGCATTTTGAAGATTTGTTCACAATAAATGCGGGCAAAGTTGAATTGACTCTCAAATATCTCCCTTTGACAAAGGCTCTTGGAAGATACACTTCAAATCTTGGTGAAACAATCACGTTGGGAGAACTCGAATCTGATTTCAACGTTGATTTGCCTTCGTATTTTGACAATGTAGATAGGTCAACAAAAATTAATGAATTAGAATCTGCGATTGATGATTTGTATGTATACGAACTTATGGGATACAAAAAGTCAGGAACAAAATATTTTGATGACAAAAACAATAATAATATGGTTGATGCAGGCGAAGAACTTGGCTCAATGATGACAACAGTCTGCGAGAAAAAGGTTTCAGAACTCGACACAGTTGAATCAAGTATAAAAGATATGCCAATTGCAGATGTGCTTGGATATACTTTATATGAGGGTAAATATTATACAGATAGTACAAAACAAACTCAAGTTACAGGTATCAAAGCAAAAATTGCAGAATTTAAAGTGAACGAACTTGATTCTGAAATTGACAAACTTACAATAGCTGATATTATGGATTATACAGTAACTGGAGAGGGTGATGCTCAAGTTGTTACTGATAAAGATGGCAAAGTTGTTACCGGTGTGATGAAGAAACTCGCACCAACAACAGTTGAAAATATGGGAGATATCAAATCAACTATTGATAGTATGGCAATTGCTGAAGTTTTGGACTACAAAAAATCTGGTGATACCTATTATAAAGATGATAACGATAACAGTATTCTAGATTCTGGTGAAGAATTGAAGGGTGTGATGAAAGTTCTTGCTGAAGAAGGAACAACTGTAAGCGGTTTGACAAGCAAGGTTCAAACATTGAAGATTTATCAAGTTTTAGGTTATAAACATGATGGTACAGAGTATTATGTGG
>JAFVPU010000073.1 GCA_017505165.1 Clostridia bacterium | reverse complement strand
ATCATCATAATCTGGATCAATACCAATCTCACCAAATTTGTCTATTTCTTTTGTTAATTCTCTTAACACATTAAATTATTCTGGAATCAATAATGAAAGTGAAGGAAATGTATCAGATGACATCAATACTGACATTTTCTGTAATTTATCCATTATATACAATATAAATTCAATCACTTCTATTTCATATTTATCAAATGTATTATCTTTGATGAAATTACTTCTTACACTTTCATCTAATTGCAATGACAATGCTTCAACGACTCCTTCAGCTGTTTCTTTAATTTGCATCATTCTTTTCATCACATCAATGTTGCTGAACCATCTTGTATTCACATTCGATTTTGGTTTCATCACTTGTTCATATATTTCTAACTGGACTTCTTTCAACAACTTGTTCCATTCTCCGTTCCGTTTAAAGGAGTTGCTGATTCTATTGCATTTATCAACCAAAAATTTGAATAATTCTGATTCAGATAATGTTTTCTTAATCGCATTTTGAATTCGGTGACATGCACAACCAATAGCAATATTTCCTGAATCCTTCACTGCTTTCATTACATTTGGTGCATTATCAGTCATTATTACCATGGGACAATATTTCTGTAATCCAAATTCTTTAATTGTTGTTTCAATGAAATCTTTTATGTCATCAGATTTATGTGATTGATACAAATCACTCATTTTCAAGACCCGTTTCTTCATTTCGTAGTTCTTCACATAATGAAGGGTGAAACTAATAAAAGGATCATTTTCAATGCGAGTTGTCCATCCATCGAGTGTTGCCATGACTCCTTTCACATCACTTATATCTTCTTTAATTGTTTCAATAACTTTTTCGGTCATTTGTGGGATAATAATTTCCGAAAAGGATTTCTTACTCGGAACAATATATTCATTTTTGTTACCCACTTGTAGATGTTCAACCAACAATCTAAATTCCTCATTCTCGACAAAGTTATATGGCAACTTCGCTGTGATTAAAGTTGCAGCAACCAAGGAATTACATTTGTTTGTATATTCATCTCCTTTGATAACAGTTCCATATTTCCGCTTTGCTGGTGGAACATTGGTATCATTCTGTTGTTTATGCACATTCTCGTAGTGTTCATATGCTTTCGGAGAGTATTTACTTGATGCATAGAATAGAAATCTTTCTTTGCATTCTTTACATTCAAACATCCATTGTTTCTGATTATTCTCCAATTCTCTTTTAAATTCATTTTTGTATAATGGTTTGGCTTTACTTGGCAAAGGAGGTGCAAATATGTTTGATAATTCCCACTCTTTTTCTCCTTCACTTGATATCTCAATCAGTTTAAAAAAATCCCATATCCAGAATTCTTCATGCTTTTTCATTCTTTTCCTTATTTCACCTTCAACATCTTCCTTTTGAAGTGCAATGGATGTCATTGATGTTGATTCATTTTGATTAATCTCATTTGGTTGAGAAGAGTCAGAAGAGTCATCAATCTCAATATATGCTGTGCTTTCATGTTGAATAGTTGAGAATATGTTATTTGATTGATTTTGTTGTTGTTGTGAAGATGAACGATCATTCATAATTGTTATATCGTGATTGAATTGATTTGAAATTGCGTTTGCCATAATTAATCAAATAACTGAAATATGATTTAAAAGAAATATCAAATTAATAAATGAAAATGAAGAAAAAATAAATGTAATTCAATTAAGATTTAATTCAATTGATTTAATTAATTCAATTTTTATAATAAAATAAAGAAGATTAATATATAAATGTTAATTCAAGATAAAACTAAAAAATTGAAAAATAATGTTATTTGGCCAAAAATTTGATGAGATTTGATGAGATAACATTTTTTGATGAGATTTGACGAAATTCGTCAAAAATTTGACGAGATTTGGCCAAATAACATTTTGATGAGTCATCAAAATAATTTGTCCCAAATCTAGTTTCTATCTTGTATCTTCTTTTACAACAATTTATTTACTCAATAAAAAACTTCTTTTATCT
>JAFVPU010000072.1 GCA_017505165.1 Clostridia bacterium | reverse complement strand
GGAAAAACTACTTTTTTGAGAGATTTCATATATCAACTTGGATCACACAATATTTCAAAAAATGTTCTGATTGTTGATGAAAGAAATGAAATATGTTCGGTGATAGGTTCTGAAGCTAATATCAATCTTGGTGGTTTTTGCGATATATACTCAAATTCAACAAAAGCTTATGCTTTCACAAACGGAATAAGAGCCATGAGGCCAGATGTTATTGTAACAGATGAAATAGATCTAAACAAAGATTTGGAAGCAATAAAAGAAGCGATAAATTGTGGTGTAAGAGTTGTTGCTACAATACACGCACAAGACATAAAACAGTTGAGAAGAAAAAGAGGTTTTGATTATATTTTGGACAACAAAATGTTTGAAAGATTTATCATACTTTCAGATACAGAAGGCCCTGGGACTTTAACTTCAATTTATAATGACAAATTAGATTGTATATATTCAAGATAATATGAAAATTGCACTTATAATTATCTTAATATTTGTGATTATGCTTATTGCACGTGCTGTAAGTGAACAGTATAAAGATAGGTATGATTTTTTCAACAATTTGAAAAATTTTTTGAATCACTTGAGACTGAATATTTCGTTCAAACAGGATAAAATTGGTAATTTTCTAAAAAAGGTTGAAGCAAAAAGACAATTCAAAATATTCATAAATTCATATCAAGAATATCTCGAGACGAATCAACTGTCATTAGAAGGGATTTCAGTATTGGAAGAAAGCGATAAAAACATTCTGCAAGAAATTGTAAAAAATGTTGGGAAATTTGATGCAAAAAACGAGATGGGACAGCTGGATAATTTTATCATGGTAGTTGATGAAAAACTAATAAAAGCAAAGCAAGATAAAGAAAAATTATGCCCAATGATAATCAAATTATCTTTATTGTTTGCAATCGGATTGAGTATTGTTTTGATATAGGAGGTAATATGGAAATTATTTTCAAAATCGCTGGAATTGGTTTGATAACATCAATCGTGAATCAAATTTTGAAATATTGTGGCAAAGAGGAAATAGCCTCAATTACCACACTTGCAGGACTGATTATCAGCTTATTGATGGTGGTAGATCTGATTGAAAATCTATTTACGACAGTTAAGTCGTTATTTGTATTGTGATGAGTGAATTGATAAAAATTATTGCCATAGCTCTTGTAACAGTTTTTGCAAATATTTTGGTCAAACAAACAAAGCCAGAGATATCTATGTTGATTACAATCGCTGGTAGTGTTTTGATTATTTTGATGTCAGTAGATGCACTAAGAGGGATAATTTCATCTTTTTATGAAATCTTTGAAAGAACAGGGGTGCAATCATCTCTGCTTACGCCATTATTCAAAATAATAGCGATAGGATACATTGCGGAATTTGGTGCAAATATATGTTTAGATGCAGGAGCAAGTAGTATTGCAGACAAAATCTTATTTTTTGCAAAAATTACTATTTTGATAATTGCTTTGCCTATTATTAACACTGTGATAGATCTTGTAAAGGGGTTGATATGATAATGACGATTAAAAAACGAAATTATCTAAATAATAGACATGACAAAGTGATTAAAGTCATTGGCATAATTATTCTCTGTTTGTTGCTTATAGGAGTTTTTAGACATAGAGATTCTGTTTATGCGGCGGATAATTATACTGTTCAAATAGAAGATGAACTGCAAGAAACAATCATTTCTCAGTTGGATGAAATTGATTTCAAAGAACTAAATTTGGTTTTGGAGGATTTCAATAAATCAAACAATAATTTATTTTCAATATCAAATATCAAAAGTAAAATATACTCAATAATATCTGGTGAAAACGCAATCAATTACTCAAATTTGATATCTAGTTTATTTTCTGGAGTAATTGATTTATTTTTGAGTTATTTACCGATTGTATCGTTGATAATTGTTATTGCGATAGTAAGCAATTTGCTAAATGGAATAAAAAGTAAATTCAATGAAAAATCAACGGGAAATCTGATACATTTGGTATGTTTTTTGACCGTTGTGATATTGGTCGTTGGTATGGTAACAAAACTTGCAACCAGCACAGGAAAATCGATTTCAAGCATGGTCAAGCAATCTAATATATTATTTCCAATTTTAATAACTCTAATGACTGCGACAGGTGGCGGAGTAACAGCAGGAACATTTCAGCCGATAGTGGCAATTTTGTCTACTTATATTTCTGATATATTCAGTTATTTTATAATGCCACTGTTTATGCTTAGTTTTGTTTTTGACATTATTTCAAACTTCTCAGATAGTATAAAGTTAGACAAATTCAGTTCGTTCATATCCAGCTTTTTCAAATGGAGTGTTGGAATTGTGTTTACTTTGTTTTTCGCAATTATGACTTTGCAAGGAATTTCAGCAGGAAGTTTTGACAATGTAAGTATAAGAACAACAAAATATACAATAAAAAGTTATGTTCCGATTATGGGCGGATATTTGTCAGATGGCATGGATTTGATATTGGCAAGTACAGTATTGATAAAAAATTCTATCGGATTGGTGGGAGTGTTGTTGATAATAAATACAATTTTATCACCAATTCTTGAAATAGTGATTTTTAGCCTTGTGATGAAATTGATGTCAGCAATAGTTCAACCACTAGGTGATAAGAAAACTTCCAATTTTTTAAACAATATATCAAAATCGATAACAATGCTTTCAACTTGTGTGATAGCGATTGGATTTATGTATTTGATTACAATGGGACTTGTTATGACAAGTGCAAGTATGGTGATGTAATGAGTGGATATATATTAAGTATTTTGGGTATAGTCATAGCCGAGGTTGTAATAGATGTAATAATTCCTTCAGGTAATATAAGTAAGTATATAAAAAGTATTTTTTCTATATTTGTTATAGTGGTTTTGCTTGCACCAATAATAAATTTTATTAACAATTTCAAAGGTGTAAATCTAGATACGAACAATTTGAAACCTGACGAAAAATTATTGAATTTTATATATAAATCTCAAGTTATTTCAAAGGAACAAACTATAGAAAAAGAACTTGGTAATAATGGATTGAATGATATTGACATAAAACTGAATTTTTCGACAGAAAACAACGAATTAAAAATAAATTCCTGTATAGTAATTTTGAAAAACATGACAAATAATTCGGACAACCAGCATATAGATATTTATCAAAATATATATGAGGTGGTCAACAAATATACAGGATTAAACAATAAGGAGATTATATATGAGTGATGGCAAAAAATCAGGATTGAAAATATTTGATAAATTGAAAAAAATCAAACATATTGAAATTTATATTGCTGTCATATTTATAGTGATAATTTTGCTCATATATATGTCAACAAACAAAACAAAAACTAGTAAACAAACAAAAGAAAATAAATCAAATACTACGATAACAGGATATATAGAACATCTGGAAGACAATCTTGAAGAAATACTTCCCGACATAAAAGGAGTGTCAAATGTAAATGTTTTAATAACTTTGGATATGGACACTGCGACTGTTAAAGATTCAAACATCTTGTTGGACAAGTTTCCAGAGATAAAAGGTATTGTCATTACAGCAAAGGGTGTCAAAGATACTACACTCAAGATGAAAGTATTAAGAGCAGTACAAACTGTTGTTGATGTAAATAATGGTCGAATAGAAATATTGTCAAGTGAATAGGAGGTAAATATGAAAACACTTACAAAAAAGAAAAAAATAGTTATCATTTCGGTTATGATAGCCTTATTGTTATTGACAGGATATGTCAATGTGGCTTTAAATAGCGGTATTACAAATAAGATGACAACTCAAACAAGTTCCAGCTCATCAGCAAACTTCTATACAAACTACAGAAATGAACGCGAAGCAACAAGAACTCAGGAGATTCAATTCTATGATTCTATTATAGCTAGTGCGAGTTCTACAGACGAAGCTAAAAAGGAAGCAGAGGAAAACAAATTGCAACTCATTTCTCAAATGGAACGTGAATTAGTTACAGAAGGAATCATCAGAGGTAAAGGATTTGAAGATGCTATTGTGTCATCAAGTAGTGCTAATGTAAATATTTTTGTCAAGTCAAATGAACTTACATCTGACGAAGTTGCTCAAATCACAAAGGTTGCAACCGAACAAATGAATGTAGAAATTGATAAAATTATTATAATTCCTGCAGAATAATTTGCTAAATATATTTCTTTGTGATATAATATAGCCAGAGGGAAATAATTATGTCGCAAATAAAAAATATAAATGGTGAAAGCAATACTTATATAAATAAGAATATGATAGTCTCTATTGTTAGCCTTGCTACTAAGGAAATAACAGGGGTGGTTGATGTGTATCAACCAAAGAGACTTTTCTTCAATCGCATGTTTGATAAGAACACAGGGAAAGGCGTACGCATCAAATACAAAAAAGATAACACTATTGTAATTGATATATACGTTACAGTAACAACTGACTGCGAAGTGAATGATGTTGTATACAAAATTCAGCAAAATGTAAAGAATAGTATCAACTCACTTGTTCAGTTGAAGATCAAGTCAATCAATGTCTATGTAAAAGACGCAGAAAAGAAAGCATCTCTCTAATAAGAGAGTGTTTTTCTATATAGGAGATAATATGAAAAGAACAGAAATGAGAGAATTAGCCTTCAAGACGATATATTCACGCTTTTTCTCTGAAGAAAACAATGATAGTTTGCTTGAAGAAGCGGACAGTGAGGGATTGGAATTCTTGAAAAATGTATTGGAGAATTTTGCCAATCACTATCAAGAGATAAATGATAAGATATCAAGTCATCTAAAAGGTTATACAATAGAAAGATTATATAAGATTGATTTAGCAATCATTGTTTTGGCATTGATTGAACTTGATTATATCAAAGAAAATCCAAAAGAAGTTGTCATCAACGAAGCAGTTGAACTTGCAAAGAAATATTCAACAGAAAAGAGTCCTAAATTCATAAATGGAGTTTTGGCAGATTTGGTGAAATAATGAAAGTGTTTTCTGTTGGTCAACTCAATAGAATAATCAAAGATATTATAGACAACGAAATTATGCTGGAAGATGTAATGGTGGCGGGAGAGTTGTCTAGTTTTTCAGTAACACGAAACATTGCATACTTCACTCTTAAAGATGCCGACAATTTGTTGAATTGTGTCCAATTTGGAGCGAAACAAACATTCAACATAGGAGATATGGTTCAAATCAGAGGTAATATAAAATATTATCCAAAGGGTGGAAAATTGACGTTTAATGCTTTATCCATTGAACATTGCGGTCAAGGTGAATTGTATCAAAAGTTTCTCGAATTGAAGAATAAATTAGAAGCAGAAGGTAAATTTAGTGAAGAAAACAAAATTCCAATACCGAAATTTATCAATTCGATCGGTGTTGTAACAAGTAAAACAGGTGCTGTGTTGCAAGATATCAGAAACGTTACCAGCAGACGAAACCCAAATCTTGATATTTATGTTTATGATGCTCAAGTGCAAGGTAAATACGCAGTAGAGCAGATTATTGAAGGAATATCATATTTTGACAATTTTAGTGATGTAGATGTTATTATTGTCGCACGTGGTGGTGGAAGTATTGAAGATTTGATGCCGTTCAATGATGAGGAATTGGCAAACGTTGCATTTATTTGCAACAAACCTTTAATCAGTGCTGTAGGCCATGAGACCGATTTCACTATATTAGACTTTGTTGCGGATTTACGAGCACCAACACCAAGCGCAGCAGCTGAATTGGTAGCTTTTGATTGCTATGAAACTATAAGAAACATAAAACAATTTGTTGCAGATTTTAATAATATTATTGACAATAGGTTGCAAGACTATTATACTGATACCAATATGAGTATTCTTGATATTGAACAAACAATAACAGGAATAATAAATGAAGAAAATATGAATATAATTGATTGTTGTAACCAAATTTCAAATGAAATTGAAAACAAAATCAATAATACAAGATATAGGGTAGATTTATCAATAAATACACTAGATAAATTAAATCCAATAAGATTATTGAGCTCAGGATATTCATATATAAGCAAAGATAATC
>JAFVPU010000071.1 GCA_017505165.1 Clostridia bacterium | reverse complement strand
CCAGAACATAGCGAAATCATTCTGATATATAGTATCACCAAGATTATGAATATTAGTTCTAAAATTAGCTCTAGTCATATATACCTTAGGCAAAACACCAGTAGTAGATTTATAGTTATTAGTAGAACAATGATATCTACCAATATAGACTATATCTCTTTCACCTTTACCATCACCACGATCGCGATGGGCAGGAGAAAGAGAGAATCCTTCAGCGGCATAATTGGCAATTTCAAGTTTCAGCATACCATCAGTATCAGTCCACCTAAACCAATACTTAGGAATAGCAACAAGAGTACCTGCATTTGCATCCTCTACAATCTTCATTTCAGACCAAGGATAAAGACTATCAAAAGAACTACCGTAACTAGTAGCACCTGCTACATAAGGAACAGGATCTTCAAATAATGCTGCATCATTTGTTCTAGCTAATACAGTAGTACTAGTCTTATCCCAAGATACACCATAAATAGCAGGTTTTGTATAGCTAAATACTAATTCCATATTTTCGGTAGAAATACCTGTATAAGTTTCTACATTAAATCCATCGATTTCAGTAATAGTAATTACATATTCAAAATCTACAGGAATATCCGTATGAATAGTAGCATTTTCATACTTAATCTTTTTATATACTATACCATTACCATCAGCAATGGTTATATATACATTATCATGAATAAATTCTCCATTAGGAGGATTTACATAAATAGTAAGATCATATCTAGTTTTTCTAACAGTATCTATATACTGTTTAATCTCATTAAACAACCAACCAACATCATCAGATTCAACATCTGGATTAATCTGAAGATGATAGCCATCAGGCATATCTCCAGAGCCTAAATATAATTTACCAATATTACTAAGAGCTTCTATAATCTCTTCATCGGTATATTGCCTATTACTATCGCTAGTCTCATCAATAGTATTAGAAATAGCATCAATAATAATAGACAGAATAGTATTATCCGGATAATTACCTAATATTTTAGCAAAATGAATTAAACCTTCTTTGTCAAGATATTTCTTGACAGGAATTACAGGAGTATTGGATCCAAATCCTTCTGACACTGCCATAATAACTCAGCTCCTTTAATTAGTTTTTATTACTAAGTTACCAGAAAAATTTTATAGAGGTAGATAAAACTCTACCTCTATAATTATAAAAGCTATAAATTTATTAAATAAAAAATAGGGGAAGGTATGAAAATACCTTCCCCGTAGTTATTAAGCCTGGGATGCAGCGATAGCTTCAGCAATAGCCTCGTCAATCTCAGTAGTGGTCAGACCGGCAGTGGTATCCAGGTTACCAATAGCATAATCGGTATAAGCCTTAGCACCAAAGACGGTATTCTTGTCATGAGTATCACCTTCAACACCCAGAACAGCAGCAGCGGAGCCGTATGCATCGTAGGTGTTGGCGGGAATAGTATCCTGCTTGTTACCCAGAGCCTCAACCAGGCCATCAATCTTAGCCATAGCGATAGCGGCATCATCAGCAACATCTGCATTCTTGATAGTATCCTTCTTAGCCAGAGCGCCCAGAGCACCAACAGAAGCGGTCAGCGTATCCAGCAGACCAGCAACGCGAGCGATCTCTGCAGCATTCTCAGCATCAGTCAGATACAGACCAGTAGCAGGCTGATCGCCGTCAGCAGGCTTACCAACAGCAGCTTCCAGAGCAGCAATCTTGCCGTTCATAGCAGCAGCATCCTCGGGATGAGCCTGGATCCATGCAGCAATCTCCTGCAGTTCGTTCATTGCTTCCTTGGCATTCTCAGGAATCAGCTGCTTAGCCAGTTCTTCATTAGCAATGGTACGGACAGACTTGCCAGTATCTTCACCGTTCAGAGTAGCAACAGCAGTAGCGTTAGCACCAATCAGGCCACGAACTTCGGTATCATCATAAGTAGCGGTAGACTGAGCCTTCTGAATCTCCTCCATAACGGTGGAGCCAGCAGGCAGATTACCCAGCTTAGCTTCTACGGCAGCAGCAGCGCCCAGGTCATCCTTCTTGGCTAATTCATCAATGATCTTACCCCATAAGTGGGTAGTACCAGCTTTGTCTAAAAACTTCTTAATATCAGCCATAATTAATAAACACTCCTTTATAAGATTTTACTTGTTATTTCATCAATCTCTTCAATCGTTAAGGCAGGCAAATCAGCATAAATGAATCCAAATTCATCTATACCTATACCCTTTTCCTTATCAATTTTTACACCTCCGAGAACAGTATTACTTGCTGTCGGAAGAATATATGTACGACCAACCTGACTCAACGTTCTAGACGTAGAAATCTGATAGGCCGATACACTACCATTTTCTATTACTGTAATGATTTGACCAACATAACTAGTTCCACATAATTTTCTTGAATCAGGATCATTGATATCACCTGCAGCATATTTGACGGCATCGTCATAAGATGCAAATAAATCAGATCTTTCAAGAGGGAACCGCCCTGTTCTTTGAAACGGGATAGCCCAGTCTACTTTACTGGAGAACTGTTCAACGTAGTCACTCACATTAAGGCACCCCCTTATTCTATTGTTACTTTATATTCGTTGGAACTGAGTGATGCAGCAGGGCTATAAACGTAAATATTATAGGGTTTACTATTGTATCCACTCATACCCTCTATCTGCATCTCTGACAATTCGAAGCAAGAAACGATATTGATTCCGAAAGAACCAGTATCTATTACACTTGCGATAAATTTATTATCAGGCAGAACAATGACAACCTGATTAGCTCCTTCAGGAATTTTAATAGAAAATTCTTTAGAAGTTAATTTGCCACCATTAGTTAAATTATTTCTAATATTAGTAGAATTTAACTCAATAGGTTCTACATTAGCTCCATAGAAGAATCCTCTATAACCAGTTACCTTCATAGAAACAGCAACCTTTTCTCCAGAAATGATCTGTCCAGCAGGATATTCATTCTTAAGATTAGTAATAGGAATTGTACCATCTCCATGAGTTGCTTTTGCAGTAATAAAATATTCGGTATCATCAACAACAATAAACGGTTCAAAAGAACCGGTAGGATTATTAGATGTATTACCATTAGAGTCTGTAATTTCCCATTCAAGAGCTTCAATACCAGTATCAGGACCATAAGAATAAGATCCAGCAGATAAAGAAGCACTATAATTAGGAATAAAGATAGATCCTACTTCTTTCTCTTCAGCTCCAGTAAGAGTAACTGTTACCTTAGGCTGTTCAATAGTAGGTTCTATCTCTTTATTTAAAATCATATCGAGAACTTCGTACATAGACTTTCCCTTAGTATTAATCACTTCAGAATTACCATGTTCATCAGTAATTACTAAGTCCTTATCTATAACAACGTTATCAGCATCTATATTTCCAGTATCTGTAGCTTTCCACTCATCATAATAAGTATAAGTGATATAGTTATATTTACTGGTCTCTTCGGAGAAAGTTTTAATCATTAAACGATCCCCTAATTTAGGTTCCTTACCATCCATTATACGATTGATAACATCTTCATCAGATTCGCCTTCAAGCCGTTCACCAGAATGACAAGTAACACTATCCTTCACAGTATTTTCAATATTACCTACTTGCTCAGAAACGCGATCAATCTGATCAGTAGCTTCCTCAACAAGCTTAGAAGCTTCTTCCTTAATACCTTCAATAGTATTAATACTTTCTCTAACAGATTCAACTGCTTCTGTTAATTCTGTATTAATATTATTGACTTCGGATTTTACCATTTCATTGACATCATTTTTTAAAGCTTCTTTATCTTCATCCGTCCAATAATCTACACCTGCAACAGGAGTTTTACCCTCAAGAGATTTAAGCCATTCTTCAACAGTTCCTTTAAAACCGTGCTGAACAGCAATTCTATAAGAGTCCATTGGAGTAATGTCTTTAATAGCTTTAATCTGATCGAAATAGATTCGTTCTCTTCTATTCATATTGTCTTCAGAACTATCGAAGAGAATATATCTATCTCTATCACAATTAGAGTATACTACTTTTAACACTTTACCATTTCGGGTAATCATGTGTTTTCCGCTTACATAACAGATAGAATAAAGTCCGTCTCTTATGAATGAAACTTTTTCAATAATACCATTATCCAATTTCATAGATAAGGTATATATCTTATCGTCCGAAACATTACACGATAAAATAAGCATAATATTCCTCCTTTGCAAAGAATTTTAGGCACCTAATATCATAAACAATAGCGGCTTATACGCCTTGTTATAGATTTATTAAATTGTTAAATGCAATTACTACACAAAAAATAAAAGCACCCATATGAATGGGTGCTTTTATTAATATAGAATATTTATACTTAAACCAATTCAAATCTATATTTCTGTGTATAATTGGGGTATTTTTCATGGTCTACTTCACCCATAAACATTTCATAAGGTCTGCAATAGATACCATAATTAACTCCATTGTCATTCTTATACAATGCCTGATAAACAACAAGTTTTTCTCCAGTTTCAGTATGTTCAGCGAATCCAAGAATCTTATACAGATAATGAGATTTATCTTCAACATGTTCTCTCTTAAAATGCTGAACAATATCACCTACTTTAAGTCTTTCATTTCTGTAATCATTATAATTATTAGCCATCGTTTTACTCTCCTTTATTTTTTTTTTTAATTATAGAATTTATCCTATAATTGTCATATTAATAATATATTCCCATATGGATAAATTCTAAAAAAATAATAAGGTATAGGATAAAATCCTATACCTTATTTAAATTTACCAATCTTCTGGAAAATCTATCATATCTACTACTTTACCAGCATACTTATGTGTACAATCAGAAAGATATTGTATTTGACCATTTCGAATAAACACATGATCAATATAATCTCCAAATCTAGTCAATATAGAAGGAGATACTGTAGGCTTATCAAAATCGCCATTCCAACTCCAAGATGGATTAGTAGGACGTATCCAGAAACAATTCGGTTCATTTCTAGCTATATCCCAATACATATGACAAGTTGGATCTGTAGGATGTATTTTAATTTTAGCCATTTAAAATGCTATCCAATCTGAATGTATCCCGAGTAAAATAGAAACCAGGAATTTCCATACCATATTCTACTTTATTAATAATATCTATATCAGTTAAAGAATTGACATAGTCCTTAATTGCAGTAAAATAAGTGGTATGATATGTTTTGAGATTCATAAACTTATCAAAAATAAGCTTAGCATCATCAGCAGAATAAATAGTAGTGTGCTCTCCATCTGCATGATAGAAAATATTGGAATTATTTCCATAAGCCATCATAGAGAGAAGATTTAACTGATCATAGACAGTAAGAGAGAAATGATGATTATTACCATCACTAAGAACTACATCAAATCCATTAGTAATAGATTTGTTACATATAGATCTTATCTCAGAAATTTTAGAAGACTTTACAAATTCAAGAGTATTATCTTCATTTATAACCTCAGTCTCTTCCACCTCTGAAATAACTTCTGTCTCAATTTTCACATTCTCATTATTCTCAATAGCTCTATAAAGAGTATCATATACATCTTTACTAATTTCGATTACACTACAATTAATATAATCTATAGAATCAGATGTTACAGGAACCATCCAAGAATCTCTGTATAATGTATCCTTATAAGACACGTATTGTCCTAAATTTTCATCACATAATAAGAGAATTCTACGCTTCTTCTGGAATCTGCAAAATTCAGAGGAAGTACAAACACCAATGAAATTACCTTCATGGATTAATTTATAGAATTTATCCATATATCATCACGCTCCTAACTTTGATAGTTATTTTAAGATATGGGCAGAACCTCCATATCGGTGATTCTGCCCATGTATTTTAATTTAGAAAGAGAAGTTAATTACTACAGCATTCGAGCTAGTCGCATTACTAATATTGTTAGGCATACCGGATTTCATGACAGACCAGTAGTAATTGGTACCATAACCGGCAAACGGAGATCTTAACCAATAAGCATTAGCTGCAAGCCATCCGCCATTTTCTGCTTCAATATCAGGGAAAATGCCAAGGTAATCGATTTCTTCCCTACTAATAAACATATAACCATCACTGCTAGTTTTAGTAGGATCGATCCAGATATCTCCAGGAACAACGTTATTGGTAGGAATTTGAGCAGGATCAGATTCGCTAAAGAAATATCTAGTATCATCATCGATAATTCTTCCCTTAAATCTGATTCTAGTAGCATTAGCAGTCATATTGCCACCAATTGCATTCTCATTACTACCAGCAACATACCAAGAAATCGGAGTACCTTCGCTAGCATAAGGTTCAGATGTAATACTAGCATCAACTTCACGATAGGCTTCTAAATAAACCTTACATTCTGCATTCACAATATCTTTAGATGTATTACCAGCAGAAGTAGGAATCTTAACCTGCTTGATAATAGACTGAAGTTCTACAGGGAATGCATCGAATATACGACCATTACAGAATTCCAGCATATCAGTTTCTGCAAAGCCACCAATATTGCCTCCGGTAGAATTCATATGGTATCCCTTATCGCTAAGAGCATTATTTGCAACAAAAGATGCAGCAGATCTCTTACTAGTATTACCAGCCAGTCGATAAATACCTGCACCACGATAATGCATACGCACAGTTTCGTGACACCAAGTAGCAAGTTTCATAGCATTATTGTGGCCAATATCATCATACCAGATCTTACAGGAATAAATACAACCCTTACCATATTCATCGTGGCCACCATCACCAATATATCTAACAGCACCAAACGTCAGAAGATTCTTGGTTGTAGTAGCTCTAGATCTAACCATAGCGGTATTAATTACAGTAGGATTAAACTTACCAGCAGCATCAGCCTTTGCATGGTAAATATAAAGAATATTTGTTCCTGCTACATATCTTAATACAACTATATCACGATAAGTGCTATTACCGACAGCTGTATTTTTATCGCCCCACTGAATATTGGGGTTGCTGCTATAACGAAGTCTAAAGCCTTCAAGACCATTTTCATCAAAGCAAGATACCAGAGTATTATTAGACTCAGTAGAACCAAACTTAAAGTCGATAGCCATAGTAAAGGACTGAGGATTCTCATCATCGAACAGCATGATATCTTTATCAATAGCTGTAGCACCATCAAGAATCAGATTCTCGCAGAGAACTTCAGATTTTACATTATTGAAGTCAAAATCATGACCCATAGTAAAATCAAAGTAATCCTTATCCTCAAAATACTCGGCGGCCTTTTCAGATTTAGCAACTGCATACATTTCAGCAAAAGACATATCCTTCAGTTCTTTGCCGACAGGAGGTAACTGTGCACGATCCCAGATAGCATAAACATCAGTGTCTTTTCTGATAAATCCAGTACTAGCATCCCAACCCTTAAACAGATTAAAGGTATAAGTTTCTTCTTCAGAAGTATCAGTTGGAATATCGCCTTCATAAACCGCTTCAGATCCATAAGGAACAACCTTAGAACCTAAACTGACACCTCTTCTAGCATACCAAGTTACTGTATAATTTCGTACAGTCTTGGTATATTTAGCAACAACAATTCTATCTTCAATAACGGGATCATCAATACCATCCCAACCGCTTCGTGCAATATATTCACCATCTTCGTTATATTCACCGAAGGTGTTAATATACTGATCATTAGCTTCCAGAGTCGGAATTTCGATAAGTCCCTCTGCATACGGGTCAATAGGTATAGAACCCTTATCAACATATGTGCTATACAAGAAAGTATTATCGGGATCTGCATTTACATAAGTAACCTTATGCTGCTGAACCAGATAGCTTTCATCGAAATCAATTTCAAGGTCATTCCAAGCATTTGCATAGCTTAAAATTTCCTGATTTCGAATGGGGCCGGAGATAAATACTTTACCGCTTAAGATAGAACTGTTCATCTTCAGAATAGTATTCAGCAAATCGGTATTACCGAGTTCCCAATCAATACCAGCCAGATTCAGAATCTGAACAGTATCAGCGGTTTCGGTAACAATACCAAGCATGTCTACAATACCACCATGGATAGTCAGGTTTTCCATATTATCCCAAGACTCAACCTGTAAATCGGTCAAGTAATTCAGATAACGCATAGTAAGAGTATTTATACTACCGGGTAAATGAGCTGTCTGAACTTTACCGTTAGAAGAGAAGGTAATACTTGTAAGAGCAGAACCTTCTGCATACAGATGTGTCAAATTATTACAATTAGACAAATTCAGAGAGCCTGCAAGAGCATGACAATTTATAACATTAAGGTGCTCAAGCAGAGTATTATTACCCATATTCAGAATCTGTAAGAAGGGATTATTATATCCCTCGGTATCATTACCGATAACAAGAATCTTTAACTTAGATGCTTTAGAGAAATCATTATCATGAATATAGCAAGCAGACAGGTCATTCAAACCCTGAATTCTAGATGCATTATAAATCAAAACAGCAGTATCAGACATCTGGCTGAAAGGACACTTAATCTCATACTCCTGACCGGCCTTAGCACGAATCTTAGTAGGAGCAGAGTTACCAAACATAACACAGATATACATAGAACTGAAAGGTATAATACGCAGATCATAATTAGGAGTAACGACAATTCCATCGCCAATAGGAGTATTACAACGGAACATAATCTGATCAGAAGTAATATTCGAAGTCAGATGTTTGGTACCGAAATAGCTTTCCTGATCTCTTACCCACTGTCTACGCTGATACTTCTTACGACCCTGCATCATAGAACGTAAGAATCTAGGAGTAGGCTCTGCAGGCTTACCACCATTTAAGCCACCACCCTGATATGTACGAATATACAGTCTCTCAATATTGAGCCGCCAGATTTCTTCGGGGAAGCGTTCCTGCCAAGTATCAAATTCTTCAATAATATTAGAAGCACTCCAACATCTATTATCAATTGTCTGATACATAGCATCACATTTATCACTCAGAAGATCTCGTACACGGCACCAGAATACAGAATCGGCACCATTATATAACCAACCAGAAGCAGGATTTCCTTCTTCCTTATAGTCGATGTCTTCCATACCATAACTCATAGTCAACTCACCGGAGTTATTGATACCAAGAGCAGTATCATTATCGTAATCCCATAAGTCAAAAGCATGTTCAGTATAATACTGCTTACCTTCAACAATAGACGTATCAGAAGTCTTTACATACTTATCGTCAACCAGTTCATGGTAAACATGAATCAACTCGACAACAGGCTTAGAAACTTTTCGGAATCCATCGCTAGTTCTAGCAAAGTGCCAGAAAGTATTCTTTGCACGATTATCGATCATAGTAAAGTGATGTGTAAAGATATAGAAGTAAATTGCAGAATCTTCAACAAACCATTCTTTCAGTTCATTTCTAAATTCTTCATCTGTAGAGGTAAGTACCCATCTATAGAATGCTCTCCAAACGTTAGCATTTCTATCTAACTGAGCATAATTTTCTTCAGACTTAACAATAAGTTTACCATCCTTAAAATCACCCTTACAGCCATAACGCATTTCATAAGATCCATCACCATCGAAAGCATCGGCATAAAGAGCCGCATATCTACCATTATTCTCATTCCATTCAGAAGGGAGAATGGGATATACAAAATTATGAGCAGTAGTTTCACCGCCTAAAACTTCATCAGGAGTTTCGATTTTACGAACATCTCCATCCATATAAACGCCGGATTGGAATGTAGAATTATTCAAAGTATTATCAGAAATCTCCATAGTAAATTCATTAGGATCCTCCTGATCATATGCACGAGTAAAGTCGGTCTTTTTACTATCACCGATACAACCAATAGCATAGAAGTGCCATTCATTATCAAGGAATTCTCTATGAGAGCTAAGATCAGGACTATTTTCACGAATGAAAATAATACAGTTAACAAATTCCATAGAGTTCTTAACAAAGGGATTTCTCTTCTGTGCCAAAGAGGTATAAGGCAGATAATCATTAAACCGCTTCTGTAACAGTGCATTATTAGCATTTTCAGAAGATGCAACATTAACCTTAATATTCATCCAGTTCGTACCAACAGAAGTACGAGTGAATGTGATAAGACCATTACCCTTATACAGAGTGCCATCGCCAAGTCTTAACTCAGAGATATAATTCGGATCGGCTTTAATCTTATCATTAGGATCATGAATACCATCACAGTTAAAGATAAGGTCAAGATTTCGAGCTGCATAACCATATTCATTAGAAGTAGTACCCTGACCGGAATGATAACCATTAGAGAAAATCCAGTTATCAAGGATAGGATCACCATCAGCATGAATACACTGAGCAGTTGTATTCTTAACATAATCTTTCTTATCATTTGTAAAATAAGGACAATCAATCTTGATAATCTTTACATTGGAACAAATTTCTGCTAAGTGTTCAGGAGACAGATTACCGTTTTCATCATAAATCTGGTTACGATTATAACGATCAATCATATCATCACTATTACGAGCATCTGCAATAAAATTAGTCAAAATATTAGAGTCAGTCAGAGCGGCACTATATGCCTTCATTCTGTAGATTCTAATGTCACACTGATCAGATCCAATGGTAATAGGAACAGGATTGTACTGATACAATCTATGAGAAGCATCATAAATCAGAGCTCTTAAACCAACACCGTCCTCATAAGACATGATATAAGATGTTGCATCCGTATTATCTTGATCTAGAGTAAGTGCATTCATTTCAAGCTCAATGATATCTTCTTCAGAATAAGGCATGTATAAGTAAGAATTAGGATTAGACACATCAGAAGCACTAGTCATTAAGTAACCTTCATGAGCCTTTAATTCAATACCAACAGGCTTCTCGTCACTCATACAAGTAAGCCAAGTAGCATTAATATCCTGAACATTTTCAACCTTGAAAATGACCTTAAATTCCATACCCTGAGTGGAGATATTGTTATCAACACTACCTGCAAACAGATTATAGTTGATAAATGCTCTCTGACCTGCTTTAATTCTAAAGAACTGATCACCATTTTCATCAATCTGATAACCACCATTAATCCAGTCAAAGTTATCAGAAACACTCATCTTAATCTCATCGTTAATACTATCGCTCCACAGACGATCTGCACTAGAGTTATTTCGACCAACAGGGTTGAAGTCAAACTCAAGATTGCCAGTAATAGGAGAGATGTCAACGCCGAGATCAGCGACAAGAATTTTGATAATAACGGATGTATCTCTACACTTGATTTCAAGAGTGTGTTCACCAATAGTACTAGCCTTAAAGTTCCACACATTGTTAACCTGGGTTAAAACCAGTTCAGATTCAACCTTACCATCAACAATAAGAGTTACATTAGGATTATTTGTATTGGGATCATATACATTATAAGGAATAGGAATAGTATTGTACTGAATGGCATTCAAAATACCATAATAATCATTACGATAAATACAGCCAATTACAGGAATATCAGATTCCTCATCATACCAAATAATGTCCTTGTAGATATGATCAGTTTCTACAGGAGTATTATTAACAGTGGCAGTGATATAGCATTCGAATAAATGAGTGCCATGCGTCTGAGCAGGAATACTATAAGACTGCAAAGTGCCAGAAGATCCTGTATTAATAGTATCTAATTCAGTACCATCAAGAATAAAATGGATAGTCTTAGGTATAGCACCATAAGGTGTATACGGGAAGTTGACAGCACGGCCAACAACGTTTGTATAACGATCATTGAAGTTGGATTCAATACGTACGTCAACCTTTTGAACTGTCCAGCTCTTAACAGATACAGATCCAGTTTCATCAGTAACAGTAAGTGTAAACTTCTGAGTACCAATAACACAATGATCAGACATATCGAATGTATTTTTACCCTGAACCATAGAACCAGAAGAAATTACAGTCTTATCTTTCTTCCAAGTATAGGTAGCATCGACAGATTCACCATCAGCATCTACACAAGAGAAGTTTAATTCAATAACTGCAGGATCTTTGGTAGTTATAATAAAGGGAGAAGGAGTAACTCTTTCAATGGTGATAGTAGTAGAGGAAGAAGAACCTCCACCGCCAGTAGCAGGAAGAACAGTACTACTTGCGATTTCTTCTACACCATCTTTAACCTGCCATAAAGTCAATATATAATTATCATTTTCCTCAGACTTGGTGATTGTATGATAATAAGTATAACTATCGACAGCAACATTCTGCATATCTTCAGTCAGCTTATCAATAGTCTTAGACAGATTAGAAATATTAGAAGTATTGGTACTAATATCGAAAGTATTTTTATCTACCTTCTCAATGATAGTATTAATTAGATTTCTAATATCAGAACTAGCACCCACCTGACGATAATTGCCATTGATAAATCTATAGTGAGCATAAGACTCACTTTCACTATCTTTTACATAATAATCAGTAAATTCATTACCCACTTCAATAGAAGGTAATTCAGTATCGGAAATGTATGCCAGAGAACCAGCAACTACTTCCCAGTTACCATCAATATATTTATAATATAAACAACCAGAAGTAGACTTCAGGATATAGTCAATATCAGGATCACCTATTTCAGGAAGTTCAGAGATAACGATAGTAGAAGAACCACCAAAGGTATCCCACTTACCAGGACCCTCACCTTCAGGATTGGTTACATACCAATACTTATCATAGCCATTACCAGTAGAATTGGGAATAAGATAGAAAGTACGATTTTCACCAACTTCGGGAAGTTCATCAACGAAGACAATAGAAAATGCCTTATAATCAATAAGCAATGCGTGCATATGGGTTTTTGCAAGATCAATGGTGCCACGAATAGCATCACCAATCTTATCATATTTAAGCGCATCTGTAAGAGATCGTGCATCTTCAATTTCTTCTTTAGTCAGATTCAAATCATCCTGAACTTCCTTAGCCTTCTCATCGGTATAGCCAAAGATATCCTTACCAATATTATTGGGATCATAAACACTGGGCTGCATAGCAGTATCAGCTTTATTAATCTTCTCATCAATAGTATTGATAATAGATTCTGCTTCTTCCTTACTAGCTTTAGCATCTTCTGCATAACTAGCAGCATTCTGTTCATGTGTAACAACAGTCTCTTCTGCATTCTTAATACTATCAATAGATTCTTGAATAGTATTTTTATATTCTTCTGCCAAATTAGCAGAGTTAGAAGCATCAGATGCGGCAGTTTCTGCAGATTGCTGAGCTAATTCAGAAGCATTTTTATACTCTTCTGCTTTCTCCATAGAGTAAGATGCACTCTTAGCATAATTAAAAGTATTTGCTTCACTAGTTCTAGCTTTGCTAACCAGATCGGAAACAACACCACTAGCAGCTTCTGCCTCGATTAATGCATCCTTAACATCAGCATTAAGCTTCTTAACCTCATCGAGCAATACTTCAGTTTCATCATTAGCTTTTAATGCATTTCTGGCTGCTAATTCTGCCATTTCACTTGCTTCTTCAGATCTATCATAGATAGAATTAGCATTATTAAGAGCTTCTTCAGCAGTTCTCTTTGCCTCCTCAGCAATAGTAGTACCTTCAGATAATTCAGTCTGAATAGTATTCTTAGCCTCTTCAAGCTCAGAATGAATCTCATCACGTGCCTTTTCCAATTCAGTCTGAATAGTATTCTTAGCCTCTTCAGATTCTGCTTGAATTTCATTCTGAATAGCTTTTACTTCTATCACAGAAGTACGAGCAGTATCTCTTGCACTTTCTGCATCATTCTTAGCAGAAAGTGCAGCATTACTAGCATTCTGTGCAGACTGATTGTTAGATTCTGCTTCATTTGCAGCATCTTCAGCCTTCTTAGCTTGCTTTATAACTTCAGCTTTAGATTCAAGGATTTCATTCTTAATCAGTTCTGCAGTATTCTTACTATCTCTAGCATCTTTAGCGAACTGCTCGGCATCCTCAATAGCTGCATCGATATCTTTCTTATGAAGCTCTGCTTCATGCGCAAACTGTTCAGCTTTCTTAGCACCTTCTAAAGATTCCTTAACAGCCTGATTAACCAAACCAGCCTGTTCTTTAACAGAAGTTTCCATCAGTCTAATGGAACCTTTAGCTTCGGAAACAATATCAGCATTTTTCTTAACATCTTCTGCCTTAGCAGAAACTTCAACAGCAGCAGATCTAATGCTATCAGCAGCTTCAAAAACGAACTGAGTATTCTTCTGTACATTTTCATTAAGCTTTACTGTTTCATTATAACAAGTCTGTGCTTTATTAGCATTTCTTTCAGCAGATTCGGCAGAGTTGGTAATAGACTGATGTATATCGACTACACCATCATTAACCTTCTGATTAATTTCTTTCTTGATCTCTTCGATATCTTCCTCAGTCCAGTAGTCTACACCACGGATAGGAGCATCACCCTTAGGACCAATTAAAGAATCTAACCATTCTTCTTCACTGCCTTCAAAGCCGTTGTCACAAGCGACTTCATATGCACTCTTACCATAACGCATAGAATCGATCCAGTCTTGCTCAGTACCCTGGAATCCATGCTTTACTGCAATTCGATATGCGTCATTAGGAGTAAGATCTCGGATATAATAAATCTGCTCGAAATAAATTCTTTCTCTACGATTGAAATTATCTTCAGAACAGTCGAGAAGAATATAACTCTTATCTCTATTGGATTCATTGATACATACATGAAGTATCTTACCAGTTCTACTAACTTTCTGAGCATTAAAAGTATAGTAGACAGAATAGAATCCATCGGAAGCTATGATTATATTCTCTAATCCACTCTCTGTCATCATACCTAAAGTGTATTCAGTATTACTATTATTCTTATACGAAACAATAGGCATATTTAATAGGCCTCCTTTCAGTATTTTTTATTAAACTGTTCAAATATTTATTTTACCTATCTAAAGAATAACCCCTATACTCGGTTAGAGTATAGGGGTTAAGAATTTAGTATTCTCTACAACTTTCTACTTCATCCTCTTCAACTAAAGTCACATCTCTAATTGCACTAAGAGAAATAGATTCATAACAACCAGTAAAGAACTCAGAAGTATCAACAATAATCTCGATATCCCTTACAGGAACACCAGTCATAAATTCATCTTTATTTTTGGTCTGATCGATATATATTGCATTATTGAAACCAATATGTTCTTTTCTAGTTTCTCGTACATAATCTCTACGAGGACGAGAATGGAAATTATTACGATTATCTTCAATCTGCATAACCTTCGCTCTATTCTCGTAGATTCTTCCATCATTTCCTTCGTAGGCAATATCATAAATACCACCTACTTCAAGATTGACATACTTAATAGCTTCTTCTCTACAATCATCAAAGAATGCTAATCTTACAATAACTGCAGTAACAACTGTAGCACTAATACCCATCAGCATAATATATAAACCCTCCTTGTTATCTTTCTTGTTATCAGTTGTATTACATATACAAGATACACTCACAATATTTGCAACAGGAATAAATAGCGTAGTAGGTCCAGTATACTTAGTATCATTGCTAGCTATTACGCAGTTCTTAGAAGATTCAGGTCTATGACAATTATGTCTCTTATAATCATCTTCATTTTTATTATTTGGTTTAAACTGAGACTGCTTAATCTTAATCTGATCAGAATAAACTTTCTCAACAAGCCCAATAGTAGTACAGACTTCACCAGTCATATCATCAAAATAGGTAAACTG
>JAFVPU010000070.1 GCA_017505165.1 Clostridia bacterium | reverse complement strand
CATATGGTTGGGATAGTGATTACTATCAGTATTATTACAAAAGGTATTATATTACATTATAAAAAGATAAATAAATGCATAAGTATAGTATGAAGTATGAAATGGGGTAGGAAAATATTCGATTGTAGGTATATGTTTGTTCGAAATATTAAGGTTTTAATGATGTGAAGAGGGGTACTTTTGCGAAAGCAAGCTATTAATACTCGCATGTATATACTTGAACCCCTTGAAAGACAAATCACATTTCACTATAATGGCTGGAGATCCGGTGGAAAAAGATGTATTTGAGAGTCTTGCTACACTTATAGAAAAGCATGGTGAGTTACAAGTTCAGAAAGCAGTAATCACGTAGTTTTGCTCATTCGTATTGTTTAATCTAATAACTGTAATGATTAGTTTTCCATAAACAAATTGGACAGTGAAGTTCAGACTCAACTGGCTATTTTCGATCCACGTCTTTCTAGGAGTGTTTTAAACACTTCTATCGAGAATCGATCGTCTGTATTTCTATTCTTTGTCATTGCCGACAACAGTACTACATTTCCAATGAACATGCGTTGTATTCTCTGTGATAAACCGATGACAGTTAATAATGGCAGTCATGGATTAAGCACAAGTAATCTGGTCAACCACTTGAATGAGCAACATTTTCAACTGTATGCTAAGATGGTAAAGCGCTATCCATTAATGAAGAATCTACTAAACGGAGTGAAATTTCCGGCTATCGAGATTGAAAGGGTAGTTCCTACCAGACAAACCACTCTTGATAACATATTTCGTATTTCCCAAGAAAGAGTTATTGAGAATGGGAGTAGGAAGCGGGGGATGAAGGAGAGGAAGGACGAAGTGGAAGTGAAGGAGAGAGAGAACGAAGTGGATATTGTTGATCTGTCTATTGAAAGGATAGACAGTAATCCCATTCAACGATTACAACTTCGTCCAGAAGACAAACGCATTTGCACTCCGGATGTAAATCACAAGATGGAAGCTTACAAGAAAGTTCTTGCCCTTGTTGTCTCTGGACTACCGTTGACTTGGGATAGGAGTAGAATAGAGCATGAAGAGCATGAAGAGCATGAAGAGGATGAAGCCAAGGCTGTATTTGAGCATCTGCTTAAACCATTCATCGGTACAAGAAGTACATTCATGTACTGGAAAGATGAGATGATAAAGGATGTAAAGTCTGTTCTGAAGAATATCATTTCTCGTCTTCAATCATTTGCCATCTGTACTGATGCTTGGAGTGTTATGAGACCAGCTGTTCATCTTCAGGTCGTCTTTCTCAATGCATTTCACCACAACACCTTCTTCTCACTTCTACTTGACAGCATGCCGATCGAATCCACAGAAGCAAACTGTATCCAGAATGCAACACAGAAGGTGTTGGGAGAGTATGGTATTGGTCAAAAGCAGAATGTGGTCTGTACATGTGATGGAGCATCATCTAACAAGAAGGCGTATGAAGGTGAACGGTCAGAGTGTAATAGTCATCTGTTTGACAATGTTCTACGTCATTTCCTCTGGTCAAACAAAAGCACACCGAAATTCAAAGGTACAAAGAATGGATTAACGTATGAAGAATCCAGACTCATCTGTATGCATATGGACTTCATT
>JAFVPU010000069.1 GCA_017505165.1 Clostridia bacterium | reverse complement strand
CCATATACAACCAAGATTTGTCTGAACTCATTACTGTGAGAGTACCATCGGCCTCCCACAGCATTGATCCATTAGATTTTGCAAAACCACTGCATGCTGATACAATTGGTTGTGCATATTCGTACCACGATACAAATTCATTCATATCTATAGGTTTAATGAGTCTTATCATAATAACGCTC
This sequence comes from Clostridia bacterium, assembly GCA_017505165.1. GTDB lineage: Bacteria > Bacillota > Clostridia > Christensenellales > UBA1242 > Onthoplasma. The sequence continues at coordinate 2,702 of JAFVPU010000069.1, read as the reverse complement.
CACTTTCAACTTTGTACAATAATTCATCTGAATCAAACAATTCTTTCCAATCATCATAGAAATATACAGCTTGTCTTGGACCATCATATGGTCTTTCGATCATTGCTTCTCTAAGTTTACCATTAGATTCATACATTGCTGCTCGTCTTTCTATATACATAGGAACTGCAGGTTTTTCAGTTTCAAAGAATTCTACCATATCTGATATCACATCTTTTACATCACCAAGATGTAACCATCTCTTTGAAAATTCAAGAATATTATCGGACATCATATTCTCCAAGAACTCACCCGCTCTACAATATTTAACATCATCTTCATCAGATGTATACATATCCGGATGCTCCATATAAGAAATTTGTTCATTAATCTCAAGCTTACCAACCTGAGTATTTGGAGCCATATTATTCTCAAGTGTGATACTTGGATAAAGTGATTTGTAGTCATAGTCGATTACATTCGCTGCTACTAATACTTTTCTTCCTCCAATATCAATCATTGCATATTCTGAGTTATGCAATGGATCTCCAACCATAGCTCCTGGATATTTCATCTTCGGTTTCTCGTTCCATCTGTTTACATTATTACCAATAATATATCCATATCCAAAGAAATCTTTTGAGAATCTGTTTGCAAGATATGTCGACTGTCTATGACCTTTCTGATATCTTGTATTATTAACTATGCACTTTGTGAAGATATACTCACAGTCGTTTGTAGATGCTTCGATACATTTCTGAACGATTGTGTCCATGATATTATACCATGAGAATACCCTAAAATTCAGATACGGAAGTAATGTGATATTCGATGTAATATGAAAATAGTCTAATTTCTTTACACCAGCTACTAATGTACCGATGAAATCAAGTTTATATGACTGAGCTACACCTCTACCTTTTCTTCTAGAAGCATACTGAATCATCTGATCGAGCCATACAGTAAACATTGAAGCTAATACGAAGTCTCCACGCTCACCAAATTCATTTTTATTTCTTTCATCCACATAGAATTTCAAGAATTTCTTTTTAATTCTTGGATCACAAATTACTTCTGCTGGATCTAATCCTAACCTTTCCAATCTTGCAATGATATATGTCAAGTCGAATGCCATATTCCAGATCAATAAAATATCTGGACATGTCTGATGGATTAATTTGAATAAAGTGATCAGCAATTCTCTTTCGTCTTTAAAAAATAAGAACTGATACTTTAAATCATATACTCCATACTTCTTTGCTTTCTTCCATCCACCAACAGCATTGATGATAAAGTTTCTCAACTCATCCATCTTTCCAGGTTGCTTCATCTCATTCTTAAACACTTCAACCTGATCACAGTCTCCATTATCTAAGATTAACTGATATGATATACCGCTTCTCTCATCAAGATAACTAACCGCATTAATCGGACATTCTCCGGGTTCCGGAAAGTCTGACAACATATTCTTATTGTCCGTCTCGATATCGAGATATGCTTTATTTAATTTGAATGAGTTATTTGTATACTGCTGACCAAATAAGAATCTATAATAATCCTCGATATTCATATCGGACATGAATACATCTGATAATCTATGAAGTCTTTCATTTTCCCTTGGATTACCATTCTTAATATTGTCATAGAAATATTCATCCATATCCATATGACTAGCGATATCTTTCAACAGATTGCTATATTTACAAGTAACTGGTTCTACTTTTTCTTTCTCTACGAAGAATAAGTTGTGTTCACAATGAAGCCCGTCAACCGTCTTATAATAAGTATATTCCGGCTCTTCAATTATATGACATTTCTTTTCCGCTGTCTTATTATCTCTAAAAAAGATTGCTAAATAATCTTTTTCTAATTTACCATCTTCATCTCTACGTTTTCCAACATATGCTGTATTTAATATTGTAATGTCAGATCCTTCCGGATATCCTGGAATTAAACTCATATCAAAAAATCTCCTTCACGTTCCTAATTGCACCTATTTACTATTAATTACGATTATTTTAATGTTTTCGAGAGTGTAATATTATAGTATTGATACATTAGATTAATTTAAATTTTAAGGAGGAATGAATATGAACGGTTTTGGAATGCCGGCTCCGCCGATGTATCCTCAACAACAGCAATATTATCAGCAGCCTCAATATTATCCTCAGCCACAACAATCATACGCTATAGATAATAATGGGGCCCCTGTTCAGGCAACTACATATGCACCATCTACTCCTGCTCCTATTATGAGCAATCGTAGTCTTGGAGTAAACTTCGGAGGTTTAATCGGAACTAATGCTTCCGTTCCTATGGTTAGAGATACCAGCGATGATGGAATGGTAGTGACAAGTACAAAAAAGAAATCACCTAAGAAGAAAAAAGACGACACCCCCGCTCCAACTTCAGCAGAGATCGTAAACGCTACAGTATATGCAGATACATATGCTGAAACAAATAACTTGTTAAGAATGGCAATCGCACAGGCAGATGATTTGGCAACGGATCTTAAAACAGAGTTCAATATGATTCGTGCATCAAGAAATATGAAAGGTAAATATACTTATCTTGCAAATATTTCTGCTGCTATGTCAGGTTTAATATCTACAAAGGTCGGAGCTATTAAAGAAATTAATAACTCCATCAAAGCTGGTAACGATGCAGAATATAGAATATTCAAAGATATGCGTGCAATGGATGCTCAGGATGACTCTAAGGTT
>JAFVPU010000068.1 GCA_017505165.1 Clostridia bacterium | reverse complement strand
TTCAATTGAAATTTCTTTCAATGAATTCAAATCTGTTTTAATTAGATTTTGAGTTATATCCTTCTCTTCTGCCTTTTCAATAGTCTGAACTTGTTGAGGATTCAAGAATTCATATATTGCAGAACGGATTGATGAATACACCAATTCGTATATTTTGCTTGGATTTGAAAATTTTACATTTAATTTGCTAGGATGAACATTTACATCTACATCAACATGAGGCATAGTCAAATTCAAAACATAAAATGGAAATTGTCTTGGCATCAAATATTCTTCATATGCTGAATACGCTGCTTTTGAAACAATTTCATCAATAATATATCTATCATTGAGAATAAGCGTTTGATATGTCGTATTTGGCTTACTGAAACCTAATTTTGATACATAACCTTGCAATCTATAATTACCAATCGTTTTATCTATAGGCATAATATTCTGAGCTGTTTCTGCACCATAGACAGTATAAATGGCATCAAGCAAAGTTTTGCCTGTTGTCTGATATATTTTCTTCCCATCAGCAATATAACTAAAACTTACGCCAGGATGAGCAAGAATGAATCTCGCAATAATGTTTGTTATTTGATTTTCTTCTGTTTTCGGTTTTTTCAAAAATTTTCTTCTTGCTGGTGTGTTGAAGAATAAATTTTTGACTTCAATCTTTGTGCCCTGTTCACTGGTTGTCGCTATTTCGTCAAAAAACTCACCACCATTCACCTCAATACTATATGCACAATCATTGTCAGCAGTTTTTGAGATAAGTTTGGTTTGACTTACATTTGAAATACTTGCCAATGCTTCACCTCTGAAACCTAATGTCATGATTGATTCCAAATCGGTGATTTCCTTGATCTTGCTTGTAGCATGCGGATAGAAAGCTTTTTTCAAATCGTCTTTTTCGATACCTTTTCCATTGTCTTTGATGGAAATATAATCAATACCTCCATTTCTGATTTCAATAGAAATTTTGTCAGCTCCGGCATCAAGAGAGTTATCAATCAATTCTTTCACAATTGAAAAAGGACTTTCTACAACTTCTCCTGCAGAAATTCTATTAATTATCATTGTATCAAGTATATTGATTGACATAAATTCTCCTCTATTTTACTAAATTTATCATACTAACCAAAGTGTCAAAAGCAGTCAAAGGTGAAAGTTTATTGATATCAATTTCTTTCAGTCTCGAAATCAGTTCACTGTCCTGTTGCTCTTTATTTTGGAATTTTTCACTTTCAAATTCTTTGATCAACTCTTTTGATCTTTCTATAATTTCCTTTGGAATACCGGCCAAACTAGCAACTTCTATTCCATAACTTCTTGTGGCACTACCACGCATGATTTTACGTAAGAAAACAAGCTTTCCGCCTATTTCTTTGATTGATATACAGAAGTTTTTTACTCCATCATAAAGTCCTTCCAATTTCATCAACTCGTGATAATGAGTTGCAAAAAGGGTTTTTGCATTCAACTTCTTTGAAAGATGTTCAACAACAGCCCAAGCAATAGACAATCCATCAAATGTTGATGTTCCACGCCCTACTTCGTCGAGAATAATCAAACTATTGTTTGTTGAATAATTTATAATATTGGCAACTTCGACCATCTCTACCATAAAAGTAGATTGTCCGACTGCAAGATTATCACTTGCACCAATACGAGTGAATATTCTGTCCACTATCCCTATCTCTGCGGTCCTTGCTGGAACAAAGCTTCCAATATGTGCCATATAAGTAATCAAAGCAACCTGCCTCATATATGTTGACTTTCCGGCCATATTTGGACCAGTCAAAATCATTGTTCTTTGATCTGTATCATTGAGAACACAATCATTCGAAATGAAGTCAGTTGTCTTGTTCACTTTTTCAATTACAGGATGACGACCCTCAGTTATATTTATTTCTCTATTGTCCAGTATAGTTGGTCTAGTGTAATCATTGTTGATAGCAACTTCTGCAAGCGAATATATACAATCGATTGTTGAAATTGACAATGCAATTTTTTGCAAAATTTCAATATTGTTTGAAAGTTGCAATTTCAAATTTGTGAAGATTTCTTCTTCAAGTTTCAATGCTTTGTCATGGCTTGACAAAACATTTTCTTCAAAAGTCTTCAATTCTTCTGTAATATATCTTTCATTATTAGAAATTGTTTGTTTTCTGATATATCTGAACGGTACTTGTTCGCTGAATTGCTTGTTGACTTCAATGTAATATCCAAACACCCTATTATAGCCTATTTTGAGATTTTTGATGCCTGTAGCTTCTCTTTCTACCTGTTGAAGATTTGTGATATAATCTTCTGCATTTTGTTTCATATTACGTAATTCATCAAGAGATTGATTAAATCCTGCTCTAATATAGCCGCCCTCTTTCAATATCGCTGGTGCATCAGGATTTATTGTTGCATCAATAAGATTTGATATTTCTGTTGTGTCAATTAGTTGTGAAGCGATATTCAAAAAATTCTTCTCATTTGTTGAGATGATTGCTTGCTTGATCATTGGTACTTGTTGCAATGATTTTGAGAGCGCCAAACACTCTTTTGGAGTTATATTTCCGTATGCGAGTTTTCCAACAATACGCTCGATATCTTGAATTTTTGATAAACTAAATGTCAAGTCATTTCTCACGAGAGAATTATTGTATAATGAGTTCACCATATCAAGTCTTTCATTGATTTTTGTTTTAGATTGAAGTGGTTGACGAATCCAATTTCTGAGAAGTCTTGATCCACCATTTGTTTTTGTTTGATCCAAAACCCATAGCAAAGTGCCATGTTTTGATCCATCACGCATAGTTTGTTCAATCTCCAAATTTCGTCTTGTATTCGTATCTACATACATAAATTGGTCATCTCGAATCAATTTTGGCATTTTGAGATGAGACAATTCTCTTTTTTGTGTTTCATTGAAATATTCTAGCAAAGCTCCTATAGCGATAATTATATTCTTAGTATCAAACTCTTGTCCTTTTGTGCTTGAAAGATTATATTGACGAGCAATATTATTTTCTGCATTAGATTGAGAAAATGCCCAATCATAATATTGTGTCAATTTGAAATTGCCCATTTCAACACAAGGTATTGATTTTTCAATTGCTTTTACTTCACTGTTGACAATAATTTCTGCCGGCATTACTCTGACGATTTGATCATTTATGTATGATTCTATATCTTTACCAGAATGTTCTCCTACGCATATTTCTCCCGTAGACAAATCACCATAAACATAAGATATTGTGTTGTTTGACTTATAAATACACATTATATATGTGTTTGTTTGAGTATCAAGCATTGAGGTATCAATGACTGTACCTGGAGTTATAACTCTGACAACTTTTCTTTGAACTAGTTTGTCAACTATTTCATTCGTTTGTTCGCAAATAGCTACCTTATATCCCTTTTCTATCAATTTTTGAGCATATTGTTCATACGCATGATGAGGAACACCACACATTGGTGCACGCTCATCCATATTGCAATCTTTGCCTGTCAGGGTGAGATCTAGTTCCTTGCTTGCAGTAACTGCATCATCAAAGAACATTTCATAGAAATCTCCCATACGATAAAAAAGTATACAATCAGGATATTCTTCCTTTGTTGCAAGATATTGCATTATCATTGGAGATGGTTCGTTCTTTTTACTCATTTATTACTCCTGATAATTTATGATTTCTTATTCCTTCTATTTTTACATTGGCAAAATAATGTTGATTTGTGAATTTATAGTTCGGAATGTAAATCTCTTTACCTCCATCTGTAACACCTATAGCCACACCATTTATTTGTCTTATTAAGCAGTTATATGTTTTGTTGAAATATTTCTTTGTTTGCTCTTTTTGGATCATCTTTTCAAGGCGAAGCAATTTGTTAACTCTCACACGTTTGATCTCTTCATCAACTTGGTTGTCAAATTTTTCTGCTGGAGTACCTGTTCTTACAGAATACATAAAGGCAAATATTTGGTCAAATTTGACTTTCTTGACTAACTTCAATGTTTGATTGAAATCCTTTTCAGTCTCACCAGGAAATCCTACTATAATATCGGTTGAAAGAGATATATTTGGCATAGCATGGCGAACCTTTTTGATAATGTTCATATAGTGTTTGTAGTCATAATGACGATTCATTCTTCTCAATATCTCACTACTTCCTGATTGAACTGGCAAATGTAATGTTTTCGCTATTTTGCTTTCCTTCTTCATTACACGGATAATATCAGGTGTAAAATCCATCGGATGAGATGTCATGAATTTTATTTTGAAATCACCTTCTATTTTGCATAAATATTCAAGCAAAAAGGCAAAAGATAAATTATCTTTCAAATCTTTACCATATGAATTAACATTTTGGCCAAGTAAAGTTATGTATTTATATCCTTTGTTTTGAACAAGATCTTTTACTTCATCATAAATCTCTTGTATCTCTCTACTTTTTTCCCTACCTCTCACATAAGGAACGATACAGTATGTACAAAACTTGTCGCAACCATAAATAATGTTCACGTATGCGTTGATTTTGTCATCTCTTATACAAGTGCTTGAATCCATATTCTTGCTTGGAGTTTCAACAATTTCATATATTTTCTTGCCATTATTTGCAAATTCAATCAATTTCTCTTTCATAGTATTGATGTTATGAGTGCCCAAAACAATGTCAACTATTGACAATTTCCTTTTGACATTATAT
>JAFVPU010000007.1 GCA_017505165.1 Clostridia bacterium | reverse complement strand
TCTATTCGAACAACAAAGAGAAACTTCCAACACCATTCAAGTCAATTCAAATTGGCGATTCTTTTAGGGCAGAGCGACCACAACGTGGTAGAAGCAGAGAATTTGTTCAATGTGATATTGATATATTGGGTGATAAGTCAATAAATGCAGAACTTGAGCTTTTGAAAACCTGTCTTGATACTTACAATATGTTGGGACTTAAAGATTTGACTCTTAAAATCAATGATAGAAGAATCCTTAATGCACTTGTGTTACATGCTGGATTTAATGAGAGCGAACTTGGAACGGTTTGTGTTACACTTGATAAGATTGATAAGATTGAGATCAATGGCGTTATGATGGAGCTTATTGAAAAGGGTATGGATACAGACAAAATCAATCGTCTTTGCGAAATCATCAATATTGTTCTTGAAGAAGGAATTGAATCAACAATCAAATTTAGTGCAGAAGAAAAATACGTAACAGATATTAAGTTCTTGATAAATTCTTTGAACCAATTGACAAACAATGCTTATAATATTAAATTTGATATTTCTATAGTTCGCGGACAAGGTTATTATACAGGCACAGTATATGAAATGTACACATCAGGTTTTTCTGGTGCAATAGGCGGTGGCGGAAGATATGACAAAATGATCGGAAAATTTTCAGGAGTAGATTGTCCGGCTGTAGGCTATAGTATTGGATTTGAACCTGTAACAATGCTTTTGAAAGAAAGGAATATTGGTTTTGACACAAAAGATAATCTTGCTCTTATCTATGAAGATGAAGATATAATTGAAGTCTTCAAAATAAAAGAAGAACTTAAAGAGAAATTCAATGTTTCATTATTTGCTAAAGCAAAAAATATGAAAAATTTCTATGATAAAATTGGTGAAGTTGCCAACTATGTTATTAGTGTAAGAGACTACAAAGAAGGAAAGGAATTCAAAAAAATAGGTTAGTTCTATTTTTATGTTTATGAGGTAAATATGGCTAGAGATATAGAAGAATTGAAACAAGAGTTTATTGATATTTTTCAAAACAATATCAAACGAGAAGGAAAAGACAAATTGTTAGATTATTTGTTAAATCAATCTGATTTCTTTGTTGCTCCTGCATCTGGAAGAAGGCATAATGCTTTTGAGGGTGGTTTGGTTGCTCATTCAATCAATGTATACAACAGATTCAAGGCAAATATAATACAAGAATATGGTGAAGATTATCAAGAAGTGATAAGTGATGAGAGTGTTGCTATAATTGCACTGCTTCATGACTTGTGCAAAGTAAACACCTATACAGTTGATTATCGCAACCAAAAGGTTGATGGACAATGGATTCAAGTTCCATACTATGCATACAATAATTCACTTCCTTATGGACATGGTGAAAAATCTGTATATATCATCAGTGGGTTTATGAGATTGACAAGAGAAGAAGCTGTGGCTATCAATTGGCATATGGGTGGATTTGATCCAAGAGCGCAAATTGGTTCGGATTTGAGTGAAGCATTCTCAAGATTCCCAATTGCATTGTTGTTACATGTAGCTGATATAGAGGCAAGTTATCTTGATGAAAAATAAAAAATAAAAAACATTTATATTTTTGAATATAGGTGTTTTTTTTTGTTAATCACCAAAAAGAAATTTTTGACATATCTAGTATCAGGTGAAAATATGGCAAATGCAAATAATTTTTTAATCGGTGCAAATGATGAACATGGGCTTAATCCGCCAACCGCTGGCAAAAGGACTCCAATTATTTCTTATTTAGGTCGAAGTTTTTATGAAAACGAATTTAACCGTGCAGTCAAGTATGAGTTTGTTTTGGCGTGCTTGAGATGTGGATATAATGTATATGATGTAAAGCCTGAAATTCAAGATTTGAGTGTTTCGACTCGAGTTGTGAGGGTGAATCGGGCGGGTCTTAGTTTGTTGGTAACTTTTGCTTACAACGCTTTTGGCGCTGGCAATAATTTCAATTCAGCTCAAGGTATTGAGGTTTATTATAGTCCGTACAATTCGTATGCGACTCAATCAAGACAGCTTGCTGAAGAAGTTTTTGAAAATGTTGTTCAATTTTCTGGAAGACCTGGCAGATTTGTTGGTCAATTGTCGGTTGGGGTTTTGTCAAACGTGAATTGTCCTTCAGTGTTATTGGAAGCTGGATTTATGACAAATTTTGAAGAAGCGAAACTGATGTTGAATCCTGTGTTTGTGAATAATGTTGCGGAAGGAACGTGTAAAGGTGTGTGCGATTTTCTTGGAGTAAATTATGTTCCAAGACGAATTGAAAATTATCCAACAATAAGACGAAACGATAGTGGAAACTTTGTGGAAATCTTGCAGTATTTGTTGAATCAATACGGCTACAATTTATCCACAGATGGAATATTTGGAGGAAATACATATCGTGCGGTGTTGGATTTTCAAAAAAATAATAACCTAACTCAAGATGGGATTGTAGGAAGAAAGACGTGGAATGCTTTATTAAATTTGAATCCTAGTGCGAATGTTTTGAAAAGAGGCAGTAGAAACAGTGCTGTTTTGTTCTTACAGAGGCTTCTTTTGTCTTTTCTCTATCCGATAACAAGTCTTGATGGAATATTTGGAGCAGAGACAGAGTCTGCAGTAAGATCTTTTCAAAATGAAAACAATCTTGATGTTGACGGAATTGTGGGTAGGAATACTTGGAATGCATTGTTGAATTCTTCTGGAAGACCGCAAAATTGAGTAAAATACAAAATAATATTTTTATATACAAAAAACACGTTTTTGTTGCGTGTTTTTTTCTTTGTATTGTAAAAGATTTTAATATGAAAAAATTATTGATAGGTGTTTTGGTTTTTATTATAGGTGTTTTAGTTTGTGTTGGGGTGTCAAAAAAGGAAAACAAAGTGGATTATCTTAGATTACATATTAGAGCCAACAGTAACTTAGCCGTTGATCAAGAAGTAAAATATAAAATTAAAGATTCTGTTGTTGAATTTTTGACTCCACATTTTTCCGAGATTGGGTCTAAGGCTCAAGCTATAGAAAAAGTGGATGATTTGTCGTTTGAAATTAAAACAAAATGCGAAAGTGTTTTAAGGCAAAATGGTTTCTATTATTCTGTAAATGTAAAAATAAATAACGAATATTTTCCAACAAGAAAATATGATAATACAACACTAAAATCTGGATATTATGACGCGGTAATAATAGAATTAGGTGAAGCGAAAGGGGATAATTGGTGGTGTGTGATGTATCCGCCATTGTGTTTTGTGAATAAAAATGAAAAGCATACACAAATTAAGTTCAAATCAAGAATAAATAATTGGATAAAAAACATTTTTGACTAAAGGAGATTTATGAAGAAACTTATAATTTCGAGTATTTCAATAATAAGTATTATGATAATGCTGGTGTGTTGTTTGGTGTTGCAACCAAAGCAAGATAAAGATTTTGTTCCAACAATAGCTGTAGACAAAAAGGTTGATGCTGCAACGGCAAATATAAGAGATGTTCAATCTAGGTTGAAAAAGTGGGGATATTATACCGGAAATGTGGATGGAATAAATGGTCCAAAAACAATAGCAGCGGTAAAAAAGTTTCAAAAAAGGTATGGTTTGACTCAAGATGGTATTGTTGGGCCTTTGACTGCTGCAAAGATGGGGTTGAGTGTAAGTGGTGGAAATAGTGGAAGTTCTTCAAAATATAACAGCAATGATAGATATTTATTGGCAAAGGTTATTTATGCCGAAGCGAGAGGAGAAAGTTACACTGGACAAGTAGCTATTGCTGCAGTTGTGCTTAATCGTGTTGATGATAGTAGATTTCCAAATACGGTTGCAGGAGTGATATATCAACCATGGGCTTTCACTGCCGTTAATGATGGTCAAATAAATCTAGAACCAAATGCGACTGCGTACCAAGCGGCTGATGATGCTCTCAATGGTTGGGATCCAACTTATGGATGTGTGTATTATTATAACCCTAAAACTGCAACTAGCAAATGGATTTTTACAACAAAAAAAGTAACACAAATTGGCAAACATGTGTTTGCAGTTTAGGGGTGAATTATGAATAATAAAAAAATAACAAGTGAAGATTTTGAAAGTGAAAAAACTCAAAATAAATCTATTGTAAATAACGACAAC
>JAFVPU010000067.1 GCA_017505165.1 Clostridia bacterium | reverse complement strand
GTGGTCGTTCTTAAGATTTACAGCTAATTACATTCTGACACCATCTGGTTCAGTATACAAGCCTCCATATCAGACACGTTCTGTAATTTCTCAGATGATTGTTGATAAACTTGCTGAACGAAAACGAATCAAAAAGATTCAGTTGAAAGCAGAAGGTGCAGGAGATGAAGTATTAGCTAAACGATGTTGGTATCAACAAGCTACTATCAAGATCAATTGTAATTCTCTTCCTGGTGGTTTTGGATCAGCATTCAACATCTTCTATGATAAGCCAAATTACAACACAATTACTTCTACAGCAAGATGTATGATTGCACGAGCTTACACAATATGCGAACAAATGCTTGGTGGTAATTTTGCATGGTTCACAGTTGACGAGCTAATCAATCACATCATCTTGAATCTAAAGCAGATGACTCCAAAGGATCAAGTAAATGCTTGTATGAAAAAGTATCATTTGAAATATCCGTCTGCAGATATGTTACTTAAGTTCTATGAGGAAACTATTAGGCAATATGTTCCTTCTCCAAACATGTCAAAAGTTGCATCTTTGATAAAAACGCTCGATCAAACTGAAATTGCATTCTTGTATTATTATTGTAACTTAAGACACATCATCTGGGGTAATGATGAAATATTCAGACCTTATATCAAACACTTATTTGATGTGTCAAATATTGCAATTGATGATAATGTAACAAAAGACGATGCGTTCGCTATAGATGAAACAGTATCAACTTTGTCTACAGTTGCATTTGCATCTGAACTCGGTAACTTTGGGTTAACTGATATTTGTTCAGATCATCCTGAATACATACCAAAACTTGTAGCGTATAGTAGAGCTACAGCTAAACGATTAAAAGCTCTTGATTTGTTGATGGATACATTCATTAACACAGCAGCAGATATACCAGAAACTCAAAAGAAACCATATACTTGGAGAAACACAACTATTGTGTCTGATACAGATTCTGTTATCTTCACTGCTGATGCATGGGATAGTTGGTGGAGAAAAGGCGAATTGAATATAACAGACGAATCATACAAGATTGCATCATTGGTTGTATATTGGTTGCATCATGCTGTTAAGTTTGCTCTCAAACGATTCAGTATCAACTTTGGTTGTACTGGAAAAGATACGACAATTCTTGCAATGAAGAATGAGTTCTTGTATCCTGTTATGATGATCTATGAAGCTAAGAAAACTTACGTTGGTATACAAAAGGTTAAAGAAGGTGTTATTCTTCCTAAACCAAAAGCAGACGTAAAAGGTCAGACACTTCGAGGATCTTCAATTTGCACAGAAGCATTAGATTTCTCTGAAAGTCTTATGATCAAATCGATTCTTGAACCAGTGATGGATGGTCCGTTGTCTGGAGAAGATTTGATTAAACAAGTTGTGGATTTTGAACATTCAATCAGAGATAGTATTGCCAGAAAAGAACTAACATTCTTGAAGATCACGTCATTAAAATATGAACGCGATTATAAAGATGCAGAAGCAGTATCAGTTGTTAAAGCTCATCAGTTTTGGCAAGAAGTATTTGCTGAGAAATATGGCGACATACATCCTCCTACTAAAGTGAAGACTTTTGAAGTGGTTCAGCCGACAGAAGAGTATTGGAAATGGTTGGAGAAAACGTCACCTGATATTTTTAACAAAATGCAACGGTATATCAGTAAGACGAAGAAGTTCTTAAATCATCTGATTGTCAATACAGTTGGTGATCAGATACCTGAAGAACTAATACCTCTTATTAACGTACGTGCTGTTATTTGGCACAATATCAAACCTTCATACAATACGCTGAAGAGATTGAATATCTCTGTAGGTTGTGAAAAACAAAAATTACTTCTGTCAGATATTTACGGATAATAAACATAACACTAGGTGTGGAACATTTCCACACCTAGTGTTGATCATATTTTTTTGTTTATATATTACTATTGTGAGCTCTAGGTATCAATAGAAAGGATATCGCGTATGACAGGTATTATATTTCACTGTCGTAAGTTTGTGGTTGGTGCGCCCACAAAGCCACAACCTAAAACTTACAATGTAAACTTGAAGATCAAGTTAAAATAACTATCTACGCGTTGGACGATGTGACAAGGACTCAACCAAAGCATTAATCGTTTAACCATTGACACCTAGAGTATATCATTGTTCTTTAACCACATAATCTAACCAGAAAGGAGTACTTAAAATGAGTACTAAAGTCAAAACAGTCAAAACTCGTAAGGTTGAGAACCTTAACAGTTCGTTGAGCGCTCTCGACATGGTCGACGGTATCGTCATCAACAACGCTGTGCCTTTAGAGGAGGAAAACAAATCAACAAAGAAAAGGAGTAAAAAGGTTGCTCCTGCTCCGGTTGAAGAAACATCCAAACCTGCAGAAGAACCTGCAGCACCTACCAAAGAAGCCGGTGTGCAGGTTCAGAGCTTTGAGTCATATGTAAATGAACTCAATGAGAGAGAAGCTGCAATCGCAGCTGCAGAAAAAGCCTTGGCAGACAAAGATGCCAAACTCAACGAAAAAGCAGCAAATCTTACCAAGGCAGCAGAAATGCTGGCCGCAGCCCAGAATAACACCAACCAACAGAAAGGAAACAAAACAATGGCTGAAAAGAAAGAAACCACTACCGCAGACCACAATCTCGGTGACCTCAACATGAATGAGATCATCCAGCAGCAACAGGCCGAATTCGGTAAACTGACCGTCGAGTTGAAGTCGGAAGATTATTGGACGACGGCAAAGAAAAGTTTCATCGGTGGTGCAAGTGCGGCGGCAGGTGCTGGTCTGGTGCTTGTTGCTGCCACTCTCATCGCTCGTTGCCTCGGCGGTGGCAGCAGCGACTAATCAGTCGTCAAGAAGAACACACGATGTGTGTTCTTCTTTTTCTTTTGATTCATATTGTATTAAGTCATATATTACTATTATGAGTTATAACGTAATAGAAAGGATTTATTATGACTAAAACTGAATTAGAAGAGATTATCACAAAAGCTAACGATGCTTATTGGAATAATAATTCTACTATTATTTCAGATGAACAATATGATCAATATGTTGAAATGTTAAAACAAGTTGATCCAAACAATAAACTACTTGAGCATATTGGCGGTACACGTGGTAAATATAGACACAACCCACCTATGCTTTCATTGGATAAAGCGTATACATCTGAAGACATTATCAAATGGGCAACAGGTGTTTCAAGATCACAAGATGAGATGATATTCATTCAACCTAAGTATGATGGAATTGCAGGGAAGATTGAAAACGACAGAATAACTACAAGAGGTGATGGAGTTCTTGGTGAAGATATAACGTCACACAAAGACTTGATCGGTATAGAACACATCATTAACGACAAATTATCGCCAGATGGAATAATTCGTAGATATGAGTTTGATAAATATATTAAACTCATTGAAGTCGATCAACCAGTTTACGGTGAACTCGTAATTACAAATGAAACATTCAAAAACTATTTTGAATCTGGTAAGATACTAAGAGCTGATGGATCTAAATATAGTAATCCAAGAAATGCAGTTGCTGGATTGTTCAATCAGAAAGATATCACAAATATTCCAAGAGGAATTGTAACTTTTGTTCCTTACAAAAATCATTCAATTGGTTGTAGATTGTATCGATTGTCTAGTTGTATCGATTCGATTATATCGACTATAGAACAAGATTTCAAATCAAAATACCCTATGGATGGTGTTGTGTTTAAGCTCTATGATGAAGAATATTCTGCATCGTTGGGTAGTACTACACATCATCCAAGAGGAGCGATTGCATACAAGTTTACTAATTCAGGATCTATTGGTATTGTGTCCCATGTGGTGTGGCAATCCGGCAAAGAAGCACTTACCCCAGTTCTAGAATTGGAAGATCCGATTCGTATGAATGGAAGCAATATCAAACGTGCAACTTGTCATAACTATAAGTTCTTTAAAGAACTTGGATTGAAAAAGGGACAAAAGGTACTTATTGAAAAAGCAGGTGATGTTATACCGAAAATCATAAGAGTTGTTGAAGATTCTGATGGAGAAGTATTAGAAGCTCCAACTCATTGTCCTTGGTGTGAATCTGAATTAAATGTTGTTGGAGTGGAGTTAGTGTGTTCTAACATTTGTTGCAAAGCAAAGATAGTTCCACGACTTGTTTATTCAGCAAAAGTTCTTAACCTTGACGGATACGGACCTGCGACTATGGCAGAGTTTCATAATCGATTTGGTATTAAACACCTGTACGAGTTGATTGAAACGAATTACTGGTATCAAATTGGTCACCTTCCTGGTTTTACTGATTACTCAGCTGAGATGTTAGCAAAACAACTTGATCTTGCTATAGGAAATGTTACTGAAGCACAGATTCTTGCGTCATTGTGTATACCAGGTATTGGTTTGACAATAGCCAGAAAGCTGTTATCAAAGTTTAACTATGCGGATCTTTTCATCAGTTGTGATATTACTCAAGATGAGATCGCAACAGTGATCGGACCAACCAGAGCACAATGGATCAGTGAATACTATTCTAAATATGCAGATGCGTTTGAAAAAGCTTATTGGTATTTTAAACCAGTTTCTGTAACAGAAGTCGATATACATAGAGACAAAGTTTGTTTTACAGGAAAATTCAGTATACCTAGAGCTGACTGTGCAGTTTTTGTCGAGAACAATGGTTTTGAATTTACAGACTCAATGTCTGCAGATGTAAAGTATCTTGTTGTTCCAGATAATTCTGCATTTACCAGTCCTTCGTCAAAAATCAAGTATGCACTAGCACACAAAATTGCTATACTGACACACGAACAATTCATCAATATGATAAATACAAAAGGATGAACATGAATCCAAGAGATCAAGAAGTATCAAATAAACGTAAGTTGAAGTGGGTTACTAATGAATTCATTATTCCAGCATTTGAACAGTTCAAGAAAGAACACGATGGTCTTGTTTCAATGACAGAATTCGATGAATTCGCAGAAAACTTGTTCACAGAAAAATCAAAAGTTCGAGTACTAGCGTTTTCTTGTAGAGTTGATCATGTGTTTCGTGAGATACTCTATGAGCTGATAATTGGTATTGTTGATGCTAATGATACTGTAATGTCATCAGCAGTAGTTATCTGTAAACAAATTGTCAAATAACATATGGGTACATAGAGGAACGACTAGTCGTTCCTCTATGTATTTATTTTTTTTGTCTTAAAATTTACCCATACTTCCCATTTGTGCAAATGCATCCACTGCTGCATTACCTAAGTATTGTACACCTTTTCTTCTTGTGTGTGCTTTTACCCAATGCGCCTTTACCTGATGTATAAACATGAGGTCTTTTATTTTAAATAAGAGATCTTGGTTAGCTACAGGTTCTCCTGCTTGTGACATCCAATGATTTCGTTCCCAGATTTGTATCCATTTATTGATACAATTTACAGTATACATACTGTCTGAATAAATATCAACAGTACAAGGACAAGTTAGTTCTTCCAATGCTTTTAATACAGCTGTTAGTTCAGCACGGTTAACCGTTATTTCAGTTTCACCAGCTGCTATAAGTTTCCAGTATGGTCCGCATGTCAATAAACATGACCACCCACCTGCATTGTAAGTCTTTTTAAATGATCCATCCGAATATACAATAACGTGTGGCATAATGCCTCCTTGATTTAAAAGATAAGGAGGGCATGGTGTACCCTCCCGAGTTGGAGCAACAACTCGTATGGAATGATATTTGGCTATACTAATATAAAAGAACAGTTAGTATTCATTGATTTTCAGCATGCTATGTTGAATATAGGAGGATATATGGATCCCTTTAATATTGATATTGTAAGAAGATGCTGCGGCTCTTCTGATAACATAAGAGATTATTTTCTTGATGAGAGATATTTAATCGATATGGATCAGAACGATATGGTAACACCACAGATGTTGTCAGTTACAGCAGTTGATTTAATGCTTGATGAATTATCAGAGATTGGTATTTCATCAAACTTCAGAGCAGAAGAATTATTGCTCTCTCCGATGGATCTTGATACATTGTTTAATTTGAGATCTAAATTTGATAAAGATAATTTTTATAAATTCTTAAAATCATTAAAACCTGAAGTGTATAGTGAATTTTGTGGAATTGTTGAAAATGTTTCTTTACCAGAAGATTTGTTTATCGAAATTGCAGACTTCATGACTGCAATTCTTCCACTCGACACATCATGGGAAATTATTCAGAGATCTGTCGAATATTGGTATTCAACTAAGAATTTTAGCAAACACATTTCTGCTATCATTTCTAAAGTTGATATTCATTCAGATCCGAACACAACGCCAATCAATGATTCAAATGTTGTTGAGATTTCTCATTTTCTTGAACATATGAAAGAACGAGATGCTCAAGTAAAAGTGCTTGTTGATTATATCACAAGTAAGGTGTTTGGCTTGGATGGCAATCGTCTTGATTTTTATGTCAAAAATTATGATAGAGATAAACTCAATCCAGATTGTATTGCAAAATTTGCACGCTACGATGCAACTCACCCAGAAGAAGAACCTGATTTTCTAGTTCATCATCACGAAACTGTTTATCATCATCTCGAATACTGGAAGAAGATGGATGAAACATATGAACAACTTGAGTGTAAAGGCCCGTATGGTCCTAATAAAGAACAAGTTATTATGATACTTGTTTCTCTCATTCTTGATGGTTTCTTTGGTAATGATTTGCATAGGGAACTATCCAAATTTAAGATGTACATGATGGAGACTACATGGGCGTTTGCAGAGAAATTAGTTTCATTTGATTATGAAGCTGTTCTTCGAGGAGATGTGAAATGAAACTACCAGAACATAAAGTAAAGTTCCTTCTTGAATACGCGTATAAACTTCGTACTAGAGAATTTATTATTGATTTGTTCACGAAAGTTGGAAATCGACCTATGATGGAAGTATATCCATCCGAAATGCCAACTGAATCTGTTATGGAGAAAACTATTTCATTTACCGAACTACCTACTGACGCGAGGTATGCTAAACCGTGGGGTTTAGATTTACTACCAGCTCATTTGCGTAATGATCCAGTACACAGATGGAGAGCCGAATCAGGAATTGAACTTGTTCATGAAGAACCAACTGTGTGGGAACTTATACGTGTTGCACGCAACTGGCTTCTTATGAATAATGAACAAAAAGACGAATCAGATGCAAAGAGTAAGGAATTGTTCGGTGTAACTAACCAGGAACATTTCAAGTCTATTCTTACAGATTGGATAAAAGCTCATTCTGAATACGATAGTACAGAAGGTTCTGTTGTTATGTTAACTGATATCAATCATGCTAGATCATGTGTGGTGTATATCAGTGACATCGATACTAGTAATGGAACCTTAACATATCGATATCTTGATAATGGGCTGAATAGAATCTTCAGTGAAACAGATACATTCACACTCGTGGGTGGAGCAACAAAATCATATTACCAAGGAGATCCTCCAATTGAAACAACAGCTGGGCGTTTCTTACTGAATATTCTTCTATTGGAGATACCATTCGGGAACGCATTTCAGTATATCAATAAAGCTGGTTTTGATCTGAAAGGATTGGAAGCTTCTATTTCAAAAGAATTGCTAGCTGGTACAATCAAAGTTGATAACTATAAACAATACGTGGATAACCTTTTCTTTATTGGTCACTTCACAGAATTATGTGTTCCTAACTTCACAAGAGCTTCTTTAACAACAACTCCTGATATGAAAAAAATAAAGGATGAATTGTTCAAGAAGTATGAAGGACGACTTGATGAACCAGAAGTTATCATGGAGATTGAAAACGCTCTTATCAGTGCTGATAAAGCATATCTGAAAGACGATGATGCAATGCGTTTTTATGCACCACTTGGAGGTAAACCATTTAACGTGGCACGCAAGAAGATGTATTGTACTGTTGGTGGTATTGAAGCTTTTTCAAAAGACTCTGGTAAATTTACATTCATTCGTAACTCCTTGGCTGAAGGTTGGGATGTAACTCAGATGCCAGCTTATGCTAATGAAATTCGAAAAGGTTCTTATAACCGAGGTCATGAAACTCAGCTCGGTGGTGCTCAAACCAAATATATCGTTCGTGTGTTTCAGGATCTTGTTTTAACAGAAAAAGATTGTCATTCTCATCAAGGTATGATGATTGATTTTTCAAAATATCCAATCAAAGAGTTTATTGGAAGATACATCAAAGATAAATCTAATTGGGTAGAGATCACCAACGAAAACATGTCTAAATATGTTGAAGGACGGTATCTTATGCGAAGTCCGATGTATTGTAAGACACAGAACGGTATGTGTGAAGTATGTGCTGGAAAGATGTTCAGTAAACTTGATGTTAAACATATTTCCATGTACATCGTTGATATCTCTTCAACATTTACAACTATGGCATTGAAGCTGATGCATGGTTCTAAGTTGGAGATGATTGATCTTGGTGATTTGAATCAGTATGTTGTTTAACCATAAGGAAACAATCATGTCACGAAAGAATAAAAACAAACAGCAGGTTGTTAAGACTGAAGAACTCGAAAATACCCCCTTGACAGACGGGGATGTTAGTTCTGAAGAGACTACCGAAGACACTCTCGAAGAGAGTACATCAGAGGTTGTTGAAACTGCTGAAGAAGTGCAGGAAGAATCTGTTGAAGAAGTTCCTGCTGAAGATGTTGAAGACAAACAGGAAGAAGTAAAAAAGGAAGAAGCTCCTGTTGTTGAAGAAAAGAAAGAAGTCAAACCAATTCCAACTAAAGGAGTTTTGATCGTGGAAAAGAAAACAGTTACTGCACCTGCAGAAAAAGTGGTTCCTGAATCTGTTCAGAGATTTAATGCACTTGCTCAGAAGTACATCGATGTCATGGGAAAAGATATGATCGAAGAAGAAGATCGCAAGAAGGGTGTTCTCGTTCTTACTTCTCTTGCGAACTACGTTCTCATGTCTACTGACAATCGTGTATTTGAAGCATGCTTCACTTTCTTTATGAAGAATCGTGCTATCATGCTGGTTCCTGATCGTGTTACTGATGGTCTGTATAAGTACGGTGATCGTACCAAAGTTACGAAGATCGTTCAGTGGTATGTCACATTCCAGTCTCTTGTGGAATCCAAGTTGCTGAAATCTCGTTTCTCTCTGAATGTTACGACTCTTCGTCGTACTTTCAATAACGATTCTCTTGCCAACTGGCTTGTGATCAAGAAAAAGTAATTTCCATAATTTCCTTTCAATTGGTGCTAGTGGTAGAGAAATCTCTACCACTAGCATTTTATACATATTTAATATAGAGTGAATAAGGAGTATTATCATGTCTTCTTTGAATTTACATTTGGATTTTATGGATAAAAACGAACCC
>JAFVPU010000006.1 GCA_017505165.1 Clostridia bacterium | reverse complement strand
TTTTCTATCAGACATATATACTCCTATTTTGTTTCTTTATGTGTAGTTTCTTTTCTACAAGTTGGGCAATATTTTTTGAGTTCCAATCTTTCTGGATTGTTAGCTTTGTTCTTTTGAGTGTTGTAATTTCTATTCTTGCATTCTGTACACTCCAAAATGATTTTTTCTCTCTTTGTTTTTGCTTTCTTTGCCATAATTACTCCTTTTATTTGAAATTGATATATTTCAATCCCCTTTTGGCAGATATTTCCGTTAAAAAAACACCTGCAACTTGGTGTACAAGTATATTAGCACTTTTTGTACACCTTGTCAACAGATATTTTTAAATTTTTTGTTTAATTGTCAAAGATTATTTTTTATGATTAACTCTCTTTGACATTATTTTGCTCAAATGCGCCTTCAATTGATTTATATCGCCAGTAAGATTGTCCTTTTTTATACACACAAATTCAGCCATATTGAAAACAAGAATCAAATATTCTCCATCTTCTATAAAACTGGTTAATGTTTTCAAATTATGTTCAATCTTATTAAGTTCCTTCTCATCTTTGAAGGTTGTTTCAACACAAAGATTGTTATCAATCTTTATGATCATATAATCCATCTCGTCAAGTTTGTTGGCTATAAAAGCTTTCTTTTGTGCTCTTGTCAACATCAACGGCATAACAAGATACATTATTTCCAATATAACTAAAGCTACCAAAAGGATGACGTCCCAAACAATATTTTTTCCTTTTGTTATATCTAATATCAAAAGTCCAACCATACATACCATTAAAATTGGTATAAGTATTGCAAGGACAGTATCCTTTTTGCTTTTTTGAGATTTATAAACATATTTGGCGCTTTTTATAGCATCTTTTAATTCTAGTTTATACTTGCATTCAAACATTTTTGTCTCCTAAATTACGTCTTTGTCTTTGTATTGTTTTTTCTTCTTTGCTCTTAGCACCAAGAACACTGCAACAGCAGTTCCAACCACAACAGCAGCACCAACAATAATGAGAGTTGCTTGCCACCATTTCAAGTATGTTCTATCCTTGAGCACAATGATTGCCTTTAAAAGTTCTGTGTTGTTATTCAAGTCAAACATAAGTTGACCATCAATTGTTTCCATTTCGAACTTGCCAGCATTATTTTCTGTTGCATATAAAATTGTTTGATTGTCTTTAGTGTCAGGCAAAGCAAGATACAAATAATTGCTCAATGCAGTATCAGTATTGTTTGCAGATAATACCAACGCAAAACCTTTTTTGTATTTTTTCTTTGACATAAAGCTTGCTATTTTGTCGTAGATTTCAAAATATTTTTCAGTTTCGTATTCGATCTCTTTTACAACAAGCTTAGGTTTCTTTGTTACCGCATCAATAGGAATCAATTTAACCATATCTTGATTTGTACAATCATCTCGACCACGCTTATTAACAATTGTAACTTTTCCAACTCCATCCAATTCAGCTTCTACAGAATATGGATAAATGCTTGCTTTTAAATCTGTAGGGGCAACAACATTATAACAACCACTGAATTCTCCAAGCAATGCTCCAGACAAATCTACTGATACAGGCTTATTTAATCCGATTTCGCTATTGTCAGCAAATGTGAATTTTGCCAAATCAAAGTCTATGTCAAAGTTTGCACTATTATTATCTTTATCCAACACACCCTTAAGTTCATACTTTCCGTCTATTAAGTAATATGTTGCCACATTTGTTTCGTCATAAACCTTATTATAGATTTGAAGACCCTCAATGTATACATCTTTCATATTTACTCTCAACAATGGTTCTGTTACAAAAGATTCAGTTGACATCATATAATTTCTATTAAAATCAGACTCAATCAAAGCTATTCCACTCACTTGAACATTATACAAATCGTTGGACACTTTGAATTGTTCAATAAATGTGCCATGTTCATCACAAGTACCCATCTTATATTTCAATGCGTTTGTAGCTATTTTCAATCCATCACATTCAGATAATTTATAAGACTTGTTATCCTTAACTACATATAAATTTTTGAACAACTCCTCTTGGTTATCTATTGTGTTTCCTTGATTTATTGTCGACTTTCCATCATATGTTTTTTCCATACTACTTATGTTGGTATTATAATATAACGAAACAACTTTTGGTGTGATGTTTAGAATAATTTCATCATCTATGTTTATAAATCTCCACCACTGAGATGTTGAGAAACTAATTTCCACTCTATAAACTCCGGCATTGACTGGAGTACTTTGCATTTCGACATTGCCTTGATAATACTTTATTGTCATCTGATCAGATACATAAGTAGATGCAATTATATCATTTGTGTTTAAAGCTCCTTTACTTAATCCGTTAGGTTGACCGATCCATCCACTCTCTTTATATTGCTTTGTGAAAATATAAGTATTTGGACTTCCTTCGTCTTTATCTGCATTGTATTTTATAATTGGAGTTACAGTAAACTCAATACTAATAATGCCCTTTACTATATGATTGCAAGTTACACCTTTGAACACATCTTTCTCGTAAATGTTATTTATTCCAAAGAGTTCATATTCATTTTTTGCCAACTCAACAAAATCTACACCATTTTCAGAATATTTTACTTTGAAGTCTTTTATCTCAAAATAGGTTGCAAAATTTCCATTGAATATGAATCTAATATCGGATTGTGATAAGAATCTAGCATTGTTGTAATCAATCTTATAATCTTCTCCGGTATTTTTATCATTGTCTTTTCCTAAAATCGTGTTAGATAATGTCAACAACAAGCTATCATTTCCTTTGAAGAAATTCACATCTTCAATATTTGTTTTAACTATTACACTTTTTTCATTTACAATATAGATTAGTTCTATACCTAATTTGTCATTACGAACAATCTCAGCAATATCTTCATCAACTTCGAACGTAACAATATATGAGCCGGCATTTTTAATATAATATTGAACACCTGTCATTGGTTCATCTTCATCAACAGGTTCCATCTTGTCGTCAACTATTTTGAAATATTCCACATTTTCTTCAAAACTTGAAACATTTATAAATTCATAACCTTCGATTTTATTAAGATTGTTACCATTTACCTTAACGTCTGTTAATTCAACACCATTTTTCAATGGATAAGACTCGTTGAGGTTGATCATAACAACAACTTTATCGTTAAATTTGAGAGTTGTTGTTTCTACCCCGTTTGCATAAATTGTATAACTAGCATAATCACTTGGCGACAGATTGATAGGATCATAATTTAATGATTCTGTATCTCCATCTTCCTTCGCAGTGAAATCCAATTCAAATAAGTAGTCAGTATATTCAACATATAAATTAAATTCTTTTCCAATCACGCCAAAATCATTTGGTGTAAACATTTCAGAATATGTGTTTGTTTCTATTTTATTTTTCTCATAGTATGTTGTGTTTTGATCAAATGTTTGATCAGTTACTTTTAAGAACTCTCCGTTCTCATAAATATATAAAGATTCTTTTGATTCTTCAAAATCTTCTTCACTAACCTCACTTCTCGAGAAATAATGCATAGATACAAATTTGATTCCGTTTTTATGATTTGCTTGAGCATCAAAATTAATATAACTATAAAGTGAAACCGAATCACATGTAGGTTCCGCCACCAATTTGTTGTTATCAGTCGTATATATTAAACCTTCATCTGTATTATGAGGTCTGCCTCCATTATATGTCATATTAAGTTTTACATTGTATTGCGTCAATATCAAATTTAAGAAATCTTCATCAGTTATGACATTTTCACCATTTTTCAAGTTATCTTTAGACCAACTTCCTCCTATATTTGAATAAGTGATCGTATTTCCATCAGTTGAGTGATCTGAATATTCAAGTCCTTCCTCTAGTATTCCAGCATTGAACTCAATTGATGAACCAAATGGAACATCTTTAAATCTAATACCTATAGGAATACCTCTTTCTGTTATATTTTCAGTTTGAATAGAATTATCACTAGCTTCTACAGTTGGGAATATGTTGTATACCATATTCTTTATTGTATCAGAAGCATTCAACCCATACATAAAGTCAATATGTGTTGTATGAATTGTATAGTTAACTTTCAATATAATTAAAGTACCATCCTCAACCTCGGCTCCAAAACCAGCAACCATCAAAAATGCTTGCGCCTTATCAGAAAAATCTAAAGAATAATCATATTTCACATCTGTGTTTGTTTGAGTTAAGCCCATATTTGCATTTATATAAGCACTATTAGGCTTTGAAGTTGGAATATACAAATCTGAGAGATAATAATTTTTCGGAATTTGAATGTCCGCTCTGAGATTCTCAACATTAATATTCAAGTCTTGTTGACCATCTTTAGTATCAAAATCATAAGGAACATCTGTAAGACCTGCACCATTTTGAACAACTCTTATTATGTAATTGATAAGATCAAAGTTTAATGTAGCTTTGTGCTCAAAATCTCCTTTAAGCTCATATTCATAAATATAGTAAATTTCATCCGTAAGAGTCAAGTTTGAGTTCGGTGTAGAGCTTGACGGATATTCCCATATTATACTAGAAAATTTATAGCCAGGATTTACCTTCGACTTGTCTATCTTAATACGTACTATTGTTTTTGTCGGTGCATAGTAAGTCCCATTTTCAACATAATACTGATCGTTTGAAGTCTTTGTATTAAATATTGCCCAACTACCATGTTCATCTTTGTATTCTACGGTGTACAATCCATCTTTCTTCGCATTTGGATTGTTTAATACCACATTAACAAAAGCTTTTGGCTCTGAATAATTGACTGTTATTATTTCATCTGATCTTATTTCGTTTGTAAATTTTGTCGTTTTAGGGTTGACCAAATCACTAGATGTCCCGGTCAAAGCTGTTCCACCTTTGTCAAAATTCACACAAACAAAATAATATTCTTCGCTATCTTCAGACTCGTCAAATACACCATCATTATTCTTGTCGTAGAAATTACTTGTTGCTTTAAGAGTCAACTTATAGTTATAAGTCAATTTGCCAACAACAATCAAATTGCAATTATCTATTGTACCTTCAATATAATATGTTTTATTACCGTCATATATATTGCCATCAATTGTGCTAGATTTAGTTAAAATATTTGAATAGATTTCATAATAATTTTCAAAACCTTCTTCAGTGCTATCTATCACTTGTGAATAATATTTATACTCGAGCTCTGCTGGTGGATTGTCAATGCCAATTTGAGCCATAAATGCTTTATTATCATCAAAATCTTCGTCATCAATCTTATATATCAAATTATAAGTTTTTGGTGATTCTGCAGAATATAGTTTTAATGTAGTAGAGCTGTCTACATAAGAATTTATTGTCCCTTTATCAAATTTTGTGTATTTATTATTAAATATCTCTGTTGATGGCATGTATCTATAACCACCAAACACAAATGCCTTTTCATTTGTTACTTGAGCTGTCAGTTTGATTTCATCATTGATATGAACATCAAAATCAAAATCATGACCATAAACATTATTGATATAGTATGTTTTGCTTCCATCAAAAACAGTACTCTTTATCATTATACCATCAGAATTATATTCATAATAAGAACCGAGATCAGCCTCTTTTTTATCTGCATTTGCAACTTTCGTATATCCCAAGGTTGATGTGTATTCTTGTGCCCCTCTTCTGACATTTAATGTTACGCTATAAAGAGGATACGATCCATCAATCATAAAATCTTTTGCTTGGAATACTTGTACCTTATAATCAATATAGGAATAAACCATTTGTATCTCTATGTTCTTAGGCTCAGTGCTGTCTATTTTTATATTTATAACATCACTATTTAAATTCTTACCTTCTGTATCTCCTTTAACCATAGTCTCCAAATATGCAAATCCTGTAGAATCATGTATATATGTATTATTTAAAGCTTGTGTTTTTCCTCTTGAAAGTTCAAAATCTTTTGATACTGATGGTTTTACAAATCCTGTAGATTCAATCAATTCTGTCCCGTTCTCCAGAACATATTTAAATGTAACTTTGTATTTCGCAGACGAATAATTTATCTCAAGACTATTTTTTTCGCCCCAATTCAAATTGCTCAAATTCGCAGGATTGTCGCCATATCCTTGTATACAATCAAATTGATAGTACAAATACTTTCCAGATTCGTCATAAATATTTTCTTCACACTGTATTGAAGCTACATTCATCTTTACCAAATATGACAGTGAAGAAATGTCAATCACGCTGAAATAGTCTAAAACCGAAATATTTTTCAACAACATTGTTTTCAATTCTTCTTGCGAAATTTCTCCAGATGTAACAAGATAATTATCACTCAAAGTTTCATTATCTATCTTCAAATCAAGACTGATTTCATACAATTCATCATACAAAACTTTAAAAGTTGTCGAGGTTTCTTTCAAATATTCTTTGTCTATCTTGAACTTTGCTCCGACGCTTTCTGTATGAAGACTTGCTGAATTGACTTCTTTTGAATATTCATTGGTGAGCAAGCTTCCGTCTGTATCTTTTGTTAATAAATATGATTTCTTGTTATTCTTAACTTGAATAGCTGTTACATCTATATATTTTTTGAAGCTTACAGCAACATCTACTTCATCTCCGTATCTGTAAGCACCTAATGTATAATCAATCTTCAAATCTTCAATGGATTCTACTGTTTTGTGGTTGTTGCTATGCAATGTGTACCAAGAACTTCCTTCATTATACAATTCTTCAAAATACACATATTGATCACCGATTTTTACTACAACATTTTCATATTTATCGGCAGAACCAACTACTGTTGGATTAGCATTGTAGTACAATATATTTTCACCAACACTTTTGTTTTGAGTGAAGCTTAATTTATCAAAATCTTCAATTAAAACATTATGATAGATGTAGTTATATACTGGTTTAACAATCATATCAACTAGACATTTGTCTATATTTATTGTTCCATAATCATTTTTTCCATCATTATTTTTATCTTCGAATGTCAACGTAAATTGCATCTTATAATTCGATTCATAGTCTGCTTGATCTTTTTTGTAATCAGATGCAGAATCAGTATTGATATATTGAATCAAACCTGAACCATTTTCATATTGGATTCTCCAACCTACAATTTCAAAACCATCTTCAGCTCGCACAGACAAAACGTCCGCACTTTCACCTTTTGTATACTTGCCATAACCATTAGTATAACCAGCTACTACTGTTGATTCGTAACTCTTTTCTGGCAGATTATCGTTATATAAAAATCCGCTAGAATATTCTGTCTGATATTCCGCTGATACAAATTTCTTATCATTATTGCTTGGCAAAAATAACACCGAACATACCGCCAGCATAATGAATGATAAAATTACCCCTAATTTCTTTTTCATACAACCCCCACACATGAATTTCCTGCAATTGCACCTTCACTACAAGCATTTATAACTTGTCTAAAATCCTTTGACACAATATCTCCACAAGCATAAAGATTGTCTATACTTGTCTTCATGTTTTTATCTGTAATTATGTATCCAAACTTATCCTTTTTCACCTCAACATCAAGAAAGTCAAGTTTTGGTTGATATCCTATAGCCACGAACAACACCGACACTTTCAACGTCTTTTTCTTGCCTTTGATAGATACATCTACACTCTGCAATTCATCTTCACCGTTCAAAGCCTTAACTTGAGCATTTGTGATGATCTCTAGATTTTTTATTTGCGAAATATTTTGCAAAGAATGTTGCCCAAATTTGAAATGTTCGCTTCTATGAATCAAGTAAATTTTTTTTGCAATCTTCGACATGTATTTCACATCTTCTAATGCTGTGTTTCCACCACCGACAATTGCCACTGACTTACCTTTGAAAAAATTTCCATCACAGCTTGCACAATAACTAATTCCTCTTCCAGTCAGTTCTCTTTCTCGTTCAAGACCAAGCTTTCTTGTCTCACTTCCACAAGCTATAATAACTTTTTCAGCATGATACAATTCATTCTCAGTCTTTATCGAAAAGTCATTCTTATTTTTTCGAAGTTTCTTTACCTGTCCATATTCTACCTGCAAACCATAATGTTTTGCTTGTTCTTCCATCTTGCTCGTCAAATCAAAACCGCTGATTGAAACAAAGCCCGGATAATTTTCGATATTTGCAGAAAGTGATGCTTGACCACCGATCGCAAGTTGCTCCAAACACAAGACTTTCAATCCCGCTCTGACAGCAAACAACCCAGCAGACAAACCTGCCGGACCAGCACCAATGATTACCACATCATATTTCATGATAATATTGTACCCTATTTTTCATATTTTTTCAAACAAATTTAAAAAGAAAATTAATATTTTTATTTATAAATAAAATACACTCGGAATTTAGAAAAATAAATAATAAAGATTTTATTAAAATTTTAAACTTAAATTTATAATAAAAATTTATTAAAATATTATAAAATTTAAACAAAAAACTTATTTTTTATTACTTTTCTGACAATTTTTTTAAATTTTTGACAAATTATTGACAAATTCAACATAAATATATATAATAATTTCGTTTGCAAAAACAAATTTTGAGAAATTACATCATGTAATTCTCAATTATGCGATTTTAAAATCTCGCATACTAATTTAATTAAGGAGAAATTATGGTAGACGAAAAGAAATGCATTGGCTGTGGTTCTTGCGCAGCAATATGCCCTGTAAATGCTATAAAAATGGTCAAAGGAAAAGCAAAGATAGACCCGAAAATTTGTATCAAATGTGGCTCTTGTGCTTCTTTTTGCCCTGTCGGTGCAATAAAAATCGAAAAATAAAAATATATCAAATAACATTTTAATATTTCTATTTTTCAACATTATTAAAATAAAAAAATCTCATTTTTATTGAGATTTTTTATTTTTTTATTAAAAATAATTAAAATTTATTTATTTTTATTGAAATAAATTTAATTTTTTAAATTATTTTTATAATTATTTGAATTTATTTTTAATTCTTTTGCAACATTAATTCCATTTTCATTCTTCCCAACACCCATCAATCTGGCTATTTCAAAATATAAATCATTTTCAACTAATATTTTTGCATTTGTTTTTGTGGTATTTTCAATTGAAAATTTTTCTACCTTAATATTTTCATCAGCCATAGCACAAATTTGCGGAAGATGAGATACGGCAATAATTTGTTTATTTTTACTTAACCTTGCCATATATTCAGCAACGACAGTCGCAATATTTCCACTCAAGCCTGTATCTATCTCATCAAATATAATTGTTTTGACATGATCAATACCCGCAACAACAATTTTGTATGCAAGCATTACACGACTCATTTCTCCACCAGAAACAACTTTATTTAAAGGTCTCAATTCAAACCCGAGATTTGAACTAAACATTAATTCAACCCTATCATAGCCGGAATAAGAATATTCTTCATCAATTTTAGTAAACTCAATCCCCATCCTTGCATTAGGCATTCCAAGATTTTTTAGTTCAATTTCTAATTCTTTTATCAATTTATCTGCCGACTTTTTTCTGACAAGACTCAATTTGTCTTGCACAGACAATATCTGAGTAACTATCTTCGACCTTTCATCAGTCAACTCCGCATATTTCTCAGCTCCATTTATCAAGAAGTCAAGTTTATTTGAAATATCGTCTTTATATTTTTGAAGACTGTTAAAATCTCCACCATATTTTCTAAACAACGATTTTATTAAATCTAATCTATTGTCTATAAATTCAAATCTGTCTTGATCAAAAACATTATTTCTCAAAGCTGTTTGAATTTCTTCATTGATATCCTCTATCTCTATTAGCACACTATCAAGCCTGTTGGTAATATTTTTATATTTATCATTCAATTCTGCCACATTTTGAATACTCTTTATCGCCGAATATATTTGTTCACTAGCACTTTCAGAAAAATTATTTTTGCTCAACTTTTCGAAACTTAATTTGAGATTCTCATTTATTTTTTCGTATTGGGCCATTTCTTTCTTTTCATTAGACAACTCTTCAAATTCGTTTTCCTTTATATTCGCTTCATTCAACTCTTGAAGTTGATATCTGTATAAATCAATAAGGTTTTGTTTTTCTATTTCATTTCCACCCAATTGCTCGATTTGTTTTTCTATACTTTTTACATTTTCTATCAAATCGAATAATTCTTGCAGATAATTATTAGATTCCGAATTGAAATTATCTATTATATTTAATTGATAATTATTGTCAAGAATAGCCAGATGCTCACTTTGTCCATGTATATCTATAAGTTTTAAACACAATTTTTTCAACGTTGCAACAGGTATAAGTTCCCCGTTTATTTTGCATATATTTTTCCCTTGAATATCAAGTTCTCTTGAAATAAATATTTCATCTTCTACTTTGATTCCAACTTCATTGAATACAAACTCTTTTTGATTGTCATCAAGCATAGAAAAAATTGCCTCGACTTTCATTTTGTTCTCACCAGAACGAATAAGAGTTTTGTCAGCTCGTCCACCAAAAACAAAACTCAATGAATCAAGCATAATACTTTTTCCTGCTCCTGTTTCACCACTAATAACATTGAGTTTGTCTACAAAGTTTAGAGCCAATTTGTCAATCAAGGCAACATTTTGAATATTTAAAGTTTGTAACATTATCTAACTAATTTTTCCCTAACAAGATTGTTGATTTCATCAGCCAATTCTGTGTGTGCTTCAAGATAAGCTTTTACATTTTCCTTACCTTGACCGATCTTATCTCCATTATAACTGAACCATGAACCACTCTTTTCAACAATTCCAAGTTCAATAGCAGCATCAATCAAACAACCTAAAATTGAAATTCCTTCACCATACATAATATCGAATTCTGCAACCTTAAATGGAGGAGCAACTTTATTTTTTACTACTTTAATTTTTGTACGGTTACCGACAACATCTGAACCATTTTTGATTGTATCTGTCTTTCTAACATCAAGGCGAACTGATGAATAGAATTTGAGCGCTTTTCCACCTGGCGTAGTCTCCGGATTACCGAACATTACACCAACCTTTTCTCTCAATTGGTTAATGAAAATAACAAGTGTCTTACTCTTTGAAGTGATACCTGTCAATTTTCTCAACGCTTGAGACATAAGTCTTGCTTGGAGACCAATAAAACTATCACCCATCTCACCATCAATTTCTGCTTTTGGAGTAAGGGCAGCAACCGAGTCAATAACAACAATATCCACACCACCACTACGAACAAGTTGCTCTGTAATTTCAAGAGCTTGTTCTCCTGTGTCTGGTTGAGAAACATACATTGAACCAACATCAACACCAAGCTTTGAAGCATAAATAGGATCTAAAGCATGTTCAGCATCTATGAATGCAGCTGTTCCACCCATTTTTTGAGCTTCAGCCACCACATGCAAAGCAACAGTAGTTTTACCACTACTTTCTGGTCCATAAATCTCAATAATTCTACCTCTTGGAAGTCCACCGACACCAAGTGCAGCGTCAAGAGGTAAACAACCTGTAGGTATAACCTCTACACCTTCTCCAAAATTTGTTTCATCCATCTTGATGATAGAGCCTTTTCCATATTGTTTTTCGATCTGTGCGATAGCAGATTCCAATGCTTTTTTCTTATCTTCCAACATAATTTCTCCTTTAATATAAATCTAAACCATTTTTTATTCTATAATCACTTTCTTCTTGGAGTTTTTTCAAATTTTCATCACGTTTTTTATTGTCCCAAACCCTTTCGCCGTCCTTGTTTGCAACAAAAGCACAATTTTGAGCAGTACAATTATATTCTTGAAAATATGACCTGTATTCAACAATATGTCCACAATCAGGACATGTGCCCGCAATACCAGTTTCACTAAAAAGATATTTCTGTTTTTTATTCTTCTCTATAATCTTTTTTAACATATCCGTCTCCAATGATTAGTCATATTTTAGCAATTAAAAAAGAAATTGTCAAACATTTGTTCGATAATTTCTTATGTTTTTATTAATTTTCTTTGAAGCAGTCTTTATTCTTAACAATATAATTGACACCTGAAATAACTGTAAGCAATGTAGCGACACCAAGTGTTGTATAAGACAATACTTTCAAAACAATAATAAACCAGTTTGCAATATCAAATCCGCAAGTCAAGAAGTAAGCGAGCAACATACAGATTGGCAATGCAATCATTTGCACCATAGTTTTTGCTTTTCCCCAGATATCAGCAGCAAGAACTGTTCCCTTGCTTGCAGCGATAAGTCTAAGCGCACTCACCATAAATTCTCTTGAAATAATGATTGTAACAATAATTACACCCCAAGGAGCAGGAATTGTTCCATCAACAATTATCATGAAAAGAACAGCAGATGTCAAAATCTTGTCAGCAATTGGATCAAGGAATTTTCCAAAATTTGTAATCAAATTGTGTTTTCTCGCAATTTTGCCATCCAACATATCAGTAAGAGCAGCAACAATAAAGATAACAAGAGCCACAATTTTGCCTATTCCATGAGGAATAAAGTCAGCAAGGTAGAAGAACATCATGAAAGGTATCAAGATAATTCTCATCAAAGTAAGTTTGTTTGGTAAATTCATAATTTTTCCTTTTTTCGCTTCTGGCGATATTTTATGATTTCATTATAAAATAAAAGAAAAATAAAGGCAACTAATTTTGCCTTCATTTTTAATCTTTATAAAATTTAAATCCGTCCATTTTCTTGATCGCATCAAAGAAGTGTTTGTGTAGAGCTTTTTTATTCACTTTATAAACATATTCTACCGGACCTTTCTTGTTGAACGTAAAGTCAGTTCTACCAGGCTCGTCTGTTGTGTTTATTTTCATGAAAGCACGTTTTGTCTTAAACATTTCAGGAAAACGAAGATTTAACAATGCACATGTGTCATTTGTAGCAACACGTCTGTCTGGATAATTGTGTTCCCAATATCCTGCATACATTTCGTGAATAAACCTACCTACATCATTGATATCTCTCATACTTATTACTTCTTGCTCATTGAAGTTGGCAATTTCTCTACCCATGCGAGAAGGAACATAAGTGATCGGAATACCACTATTAAGCACTATTTCGATTGCTTCTGGGTCGCTTGAAGCGTTGAACGATATATATTTTTGCCAACGATCTCCTTCGATCTTGTTTCCATATGCAGCACAACCTTCTGTATAAATATGACTAATCATACCTACAACATCCGGATGTTTCTCTATCAAATACCCTAAATTCGTATGAGGTCCAAGAGCTATTATGGCTATGTTATTTTTATATTCACAAATGGTTTTGTACATAGCCTCAACAGCATCTTGGTCTATAACTTTTGTCTTTACAGTTTTTGGCGGAATATAACCTCCCATACCGTTATTTTGATGAATAAACTTGGCATCTTTGCTCTCTCTCTTCATTGGTTTTGATGCACCTTTTGCGACAGGAATATCAGTTCTATCAAATAATTCTAATACATGCAACAAATTTCTAGTAACTGTATCAACATCTAGATTTCCACTAACTGTTGTGATAAGTTTAATATCCATCATATCATCATAAAGAGACAATGCTATTGCTGCAGCATCATCTACACCTGGATCTGTATCTATTATGCAATTAATTCTTTTAAGCTTTTTCATTATTTTCTCCGTTAGATTATTATATATGAAAAACTTTTTTTTAACAACTAAATTTCACAATTTTATCGTTTTTATGTTATTTGCAATTAATTCATCAATCAAATAAATTATATATATAACAAAAAAACACCACTAATTAACTTAGGGCTCCCATAAGTGCTTGCAAGCAGTGGGAAAGAGGAGCAACCGATCAAAACGTCGTAGTTGTAAAAAACAACTCGACCAAAGATCGAGTTGCGACGATGGTGCGGGTGATGGGACTTGAACCCATACTCTCGCGAACACGCCCCTTAAACGTGCGCGTCTGCCATTCCGCCACACCCGCATATATGTGAAACGAGAGTATAATAACAAAATAAAGTTAATTTGTCAACAAGATTGTGAAAAAATCTTTATAAATTGAAATTATTTTTTTACCTTGGCTGATTCTTAAACATTTTTATTAAAATTTATGTTGTCATAATCAATCCCGAACTCTATACACAAAATCCGAAAAGTTTTTAGTCATCAATTTCTCAATATTTTGTGCCGTATATCCGAAAGATAGCAAATGATCAGCAACTTTATATAGATCATTATAAGACGAAATATCAGTTGGCAAATTTTTCTCATCAATTCCAAAGAAATCAGTTCCAAATCCAAAATTATTGATGCCAAATTTCTCAACTAAATAATTGAATTGCACAGCAATATCATAAGAGTTTATAGGTCTAGATTTAACAAATTTATCATACAAAGTAATTCCTACATAACCATTAGTATCTACTATCTTTTTAATTTGTTTATCTAATAAATTTCTTTTGTGTTTATGTAGTGAAAAGATATTAGAATGAGAATTGAAAATTGGCTTGGTTGTCAAATCCACAAATTCCCAAAACGATTTTCTATTCATATGAGCAGTGTCTATCAATATTCCACATTTCTCAAGATAATTTATTGTAAACTTTCCAAACTCTGTCAAATTCGACTTTCCATAAGCACCGCCACAAAATTTATTATCATTATTCCATGTTAAAGTACAAGAAAATGGTTTTAGTTTTACCAAATCTTGCAAATCATAAAAGTTTTTAACAAATCCAATATCTTCAACACCAAACAACGTTTTTGCAATTTTTCTTTCGTTTATTTCGTCAACTATATTTTTAAACAACTCAAGATCTCTCAATGTTATATTTTTATTATAAGTAAACACTGCAAGTGAAATTATATCTAAATTCTGATTTGTTAAAAAAGTACAAACTTTATCTTTTATTTCTTGATAATCGTTTGTTTGAAAATATGAATTATCTTTTTTGTTTTTCTTCTTTATTCCAAAACTTGTCAATATATCGGTATGGCTGTCTGACACTAAAAATTTGTTCATAATAATATTTATTCATAAAAAATAATATCGACAAATAATCATCAAAAAAGTGAGTTAATTAAACTCACTTTTTTATTTTAATTATCGCCAAATATTGCTCGATATTCGTCCATAGTGATCAAGACTTGTCTTGGCTTTGAGCCTTCTTGCGGACCAATAAATCCCGCCATTTCCATTTGATCCATGATTCTACCAGCACGGTTGAATCCAAC
Source organism: Clostridia bacterium (assembly GCA_017505165.1). Lineage (GTDB taxonomy): Bacteria > Bacillota > Clostridia > Christensenellales > UBA1242 > Onthoplasma. The sequence goes on along the minus strand of JAFVPU010000006.1, from coordinate 3,534 downwards.
CGAGAAACGACGAGAAATCATACTTCCACTCGCTTGACGAGTTGCGATAAACATTTTAAGGGCATCTTTTAAGACAGGATCAAACTCTTGATCTCTTTGTGCTCCGCCACCAGCATTCTCGCTCACCGGATCTTGTTTTGGCTTCTTAATCAATGTACCAGCATCTTCATCATAAACAGGTTTGTTTTTATCCTTGATATATTCAACGACTGCATAGATTTCTTCGTTCGACACATAAGCACCTTGCACACGTCTTGGTTCAGGTTTGTCTTGTGGTTTGAACAACATATCACCCTTACCAAGCAATTTCTCTGCACCACCGCCATCAAGGACTGTTTTGCTATCCATATAATTTGTGAGAGCAAACGCAATACGAGATGGAAGGTTTGCTTTCACTGTACCAGTGATAACATCAACAGACGGACGTTGAGTAGCAAGCACCAAATGAATTCCTGCCGCACGAGCTTTTGCAGCAAGTTTTGCGATCTTGTCTTCGATCTCACGCTTCGCTTCAAGCATCAAATCTGCAAGCTCATCCGCAATAATAACAATATAAGGTAATTTTTCTCTTATATCATTTTTTACCAATTCAAGTTTGTTAAATTCATTGATATTTACAACATGATTTTTTGCAAACAAGGCGTATCTTCTTTCCATTTCTTTGATCGCCCAGTCAAGAGCATTGATTGCCATAACCTTGTTTGTGATAACTTCTGGAATCAACAAATGCGGAAGACCATTGTATTGAGCAAACTCAACCATTTTCGGATCAATCAAAATGAGACGCAAGTCTTGTGGTCCAGCTTTGTAACACATACTCAAAATGAGGGTGTTGAGACATACAGATTTACCACTACCCGTACTACCAGCAACAAGTAAGTGAGGCATCTTATCAAGATTACAGAAAATAATATCGCCATTGATATCTTTTCCAAGCACGAAAGATAACGGATTTCCTCTAACTCTGAAATCATTTGAATCAATAAGTTCTCTCAAACTTACAGGACTAACTTGAGCATTAGGTACTTCAATACCTACCGAATTTTTTCCAGGAATCGGAGCTTCAACACGAATCGCGCCGTTTGAAGCGAGTGTCATTGCAATATCATCAGACATTTGAGCAATTTTGTTGACAGAAATTCCTCTTGGCATTGTTAGTTCATATCTAGTTACTGCCGGACCAACTTGAACATTATTAACCTTTGCTGGCACTTTGAAATCCTCTAGCACTTGTTCAAGTCTGTCAATATTGTCTTGTAATTCTTCATCTGTAATATGGAATGGATTATCCATATAATTCAATAACTCAACCGGCGGAGCGATATAAGGTGGAATTGAAATTTTCTCTTTTGGTGCTTGAGGCTTTTCTTCTTCTGGCTGGAGTGATTTTGTTTGCACCATATTCGGAATATTAAATTTCGAAATATCCACACTTGGTCTCACAACTTCTGTGTCTATTGTTGAACCTAGTTCGGTAATTTCTTGCGGTTCTTCTATATCTTCAATATAGTTTTCATGACTCAAATCAACATTTTCTTCAACAATTTCATCATCAATATCACCCTGATATTCTTCGTTGATATCTTCCAAATCTTCGATTTCATTATACAAATCCGCATTGTCTTCACGAGTTGTCAGAGAACTATATTCGCTATCATCAATTTCTTCATCAACAAGGAAATCATCTTCATCTTCTTTTTCTTCTGGTTGAGCATAAGTAAATTCTTGTTTCGGTTCTTCGTATATCTCTTCCTCAATATTTTCAAATTCTTGCTCTTGAGGTTTGATCTCTTCAATATTTGAAAATTCGACTTTCTTATCTTCTGCAAGCGGTTTTTCAATCTTCTTGCTATTGAAATATCCGGTCGAACTATCCAAAAATAAATCTTCAGTATTCTCTGGCGGAATCACTGGATCAATTGGTGTCAAGATATAATCACGCTTTGACATAGGACGAGATTCGACCTTCTTTTCAGACAGATCTATCGTTGGCATACTACTTGAAATGATTGTTGTTTCACCTTTTTCAATACCAAGTCTACGCTTTGCAATCTTTTTCGCTCTATCTTCTTTTGTTTTTGGAGCAACATCTTCATCCATTTCAAAAGACTCTATGTCCTCAAAATTAAATTTACCTTTTCTTACTTTTGTATGTCCATATTCTTTGTCTACATTTATGTAATCAATGATCAATCCAACAAATATAGCAAGAACAATAGACAATGTGATATAAGCACCTACAACGGTCAAGAATTTAACAAGCAAGAAACTGATCAAACTAAACAAAAGACCACCAGCAGTTGTTTTTGCCATATAGCTATCTTTCAGATATTGGCCATAGCTATCCACATCTATTTTTGAAGTCAAGATTAAGTGGAAAATCATCCATATAATCAAGATTGAAACAATTAAATACACAACATATCGTGTTTTTGCAACAAATTTTCTTTTCGATAAAAACATGAGAGAGATTACAATCCCAACCAAAGAAATTGGATATACACTCAATCCAAATGTACCCAAAAGAAAACTTTTGATAAAATTGTTTGGCACTATGCAAACTATAAATAATAGCAAAAAAGAAACAAAGCAAATCAATGGTTTGTTTTTAGGTCGAGAGATTTTAGGCTTCTTTTCTTTCACCGGTTTAATCTTCTTTGGCTTTTCGACTTTTTCAACACGCTCATCTTGCTTATTTGGTTTGTTTTGTTTTGGGTTAAATGAAGATTTGTATATCGCCATAAACTTTTCCTTATCTCGATTATACAACAAATTTCAAAAAACTCAAACGATTTTTAACTCAAAAACTTTATAAACAATTACTAACAGTTGTCGGATTATATCCATTATTGACCGCAAATGACAAAATTTGAGTCAAGGCTTCAACACTTTTCTTTGTCGGATGCATCAAAATCAGATCTCCGCCACTCAAATTATTAGTCGCACGCTTGAATATCAAATCAGCATCTTGATCACGCCAATCAATTGTGTCATGAGTCCACATAATCGTCTTATAATTCAGACTTTCAGCCACATCCACCACTTCTTTATCATACGCTCCGCTCGGCGGTGCAAATAGATTCATGTCAACACCAAGGTTTTTCTGAATCAACTTATGGCACATATCAATTTCTTCGGCATTTTGCTTGTTAGTCAACTTGTCTTGATCTTTGTGGTAAAATCCATGATTGCCAATCTCATGTCCTCTATTTTTTATTTCTTCAACTACTTCAATATTTTTGCTAGCCCAAACCCCACCAATAAAAAAGGTAGTTTTGACATTATAGACATCAAAAATATCGAGCATATCTCTTATCTCATCTGCCCCTTGATATACATTGACCATGAAACACACATTATTCTTGCTTGTGTCCCCAGTATAGATAACTCGTCCATCGGCCTTGACCGACAAACTGTTTGCGTTATTTACCGACAATACCATAAGTGTCGTGAGCATTGCAACAATAATAATATTAGGAATCAAAATACGTTTTTTCATGATTTATTATACGAAAAAGATGTAGATTATGTGGT
>JAFVPU010000066.1 GCA_017505165.1 Clostridia bacterium | reverse complement strand
TACCCAATCGTTTTTACAGAATTAATTATTCATCAATTTCATCATAGAAGTATACTGCTGGTACAATATTCTCTTCTTTGTCTTCTTTGAAATTGTATTCGTCAGAAATCATTCCGTTATCGCCAATATATTCCTGAGGCTGCTCCATAAAGAATACATCCATTCTGGATGCTTTCACTTTCTTTGTGGATAATGGAGATACTAATGTCTTAGCAATCTTCTGGAACTCTAATGCGATTGTGATTGATGCATTATTTGTAAGAGAAGAATTAAGTGTAAGAATCTTATACGGTACATTAGGTGTTTCCCAATGCGGTTTTTCAAGAAGATTCTCAGGATCTCTCATCTGATTTGCAAACAATACTTCACAATGAACAGCATTAACGTTCAATCCACCCTCAAGGTTTGTTGTAATGAATTCTCTAAGAATCTGATTTCTGTCAAATGATGATGTGACATCAGATTTATCGATGATATGCTTAGATCTTTCAAGAGTTCTCGACAGCTCTTTATTCTTGATCTTAATCAAGAACATCGCCGGAAGGGTTGCAGCTGTGTTAAGATCCAAACACAGAGTACCATCGTCCAATTCTTTTGCCTTTTTGCTTTTAAGCATTCTATTCAAATCACCGGTAATATAAATCTGGTCTTCATCTGCAGTATGCATTGTGACTACATCACCGTTTGGATATACAATGTCGAAGCTTGTAATATACTCGCCATAATCAAGTCCTGTGATATCGTTATCGTCATCATCGTCAGATTCGATATGCTCCGGATTGATCAACAGTTTATATCCAGTGAAGTCTGTATCTTCGATTACTGTGATGGTGTTCATGTTTACTTCGAAGATCTTATCGAATCCTTCGGACCACTTCATAGCGATAACAGCAGACTCAAGAAGATGCTTAGCAGATAACAGCATCTGTGTGTATACAGCAGATAATAATTCGGCAGCAATCTTACCAGGGTTGATGTCTCTTACTACGAAATACATATCACCATAACACTTATGACAGATACCATCACCATGAGCAAACGATGAACATGTCATCGGAGATCTCATATAAACAGTTTTTCCTATAAGGAACTTATCTGTCTTATAATCGATGCATTTATCGATTCCTTCCGGATGAGTACGATAATATCTCATATCGTAAATTTTCAACCATGTGTCGTCTTTAATAAACACCTCTTCAAAGTTTCTTGTATTACAAGTAAACTCTGGATCTGGATGGAACGATGTATCAATATTATTGATCTCTAATAATCTCGCAAAAGAACCAGAAGTACCAACGTTCATCTTTGATAAAATCTGTGCCGTTCTACCTACAGAAGATTCCATTGCATAAGATACATAATCTGATACACCACCATTGATAAATGATCTATTGATGATGCCAGGATATACGCCACCTCTACCATCAGGTTTAGATCCAATGGATACATTTACCTCTTTAAACTGTTTCGGGTTAATACCTTCACCAGCTCTAAAGGAATCTTTTAAACAGTGATTTTCAGATTTCTTGATATAATCGATCTGAAGGTTTGCATATTTCATACCTACATTCTTTACGTCTTCAATAGGAACGTTAGATAAATCTGCATGAATAGATTCGTTAAACTCCGGATACATCTTCATGAGATCAAGAGTATCTTCAAAGTTAATAGTATTTGCAAGATAGAATGCAAATTCATTGATATATTTAAGCTTATGCAAACAGTCATCAATGATATTATTGAGGGATTTAAAACGAATTCTTGTTCTAAACGGACGAACAAATAATTCATCGATATATTTCTTGATAGATCTCTTTGTAATGTCTCTAGTATTGAAGAAATACTTCGATGTAATTCTTTCACCAACCTCAACTGGAAGTGTCCAAAAGATAAGATTGAACCAATATTCAAAGATAGAAAGCGTTACTTTTCTATTGTCTGCGAAAATTACTCTGATTTTCATACTCTGACATTCTTTGGTCTCAATACCGTCCCTCATAATATTGAGAATCCAATTATGATTGGAATGCAAGAAGAAAATTGTACTTATACTTTTACTTTACAAATTCCTGATTTATGTAATCATCAAATATTTGATGATATGTATATATCAAAATATATTAAATG
>JAFVPU010000065.1 GCA_017505165.1 Clostridia bacterium | reverse complement strand
TTTCGTTTTATGATTCAAAAATCTTAATTCTCTGTCCTATAAACAACTTGTCATTATTCAAAGTATTATCTTTTCTCAATACATTGATATCCACATTGTATTTAGTTGCTATAGAAGCCAGAGTTTCTGTTGGTTTGACATAATGTGATATAAATTCATTTTGCTTGATATAAACCCATTCCCCAGGATAAACCGTATTTGATGGATCATTTCTTTTTATATTAGTTATATCACAGTTATAATCTTTTGATAAACTCTCAAGATTATCTGATTCACTCAATCTGTAATAAAATGTTTTGCTTAATTTTATTCTCATTAATTTATATATGTTTATTCAAAAATAAATGTTACAATCACGACAATCATATTTACGACAATTTTTTCATATATTCTTCTAGGACAAGTATGAAATCAGTTTTTAAAGCAGTTGCAATTGTAACAATCTTTTCTATAATTACACGTACATTGGGATTCTTTTTTCGAATTTTTTTATCAAGAAAATTGGGTCCTGAAGGAATTGGAATATACCAAATTGCTTTTTCTGTTATGGGAATATTCGCCACATTTATCACCAGTGGAATACCTTTATCAACTGCAAAATTAGTTTCCAAATATGAAAGTCAAAACGATCTTTTCAAAAGAGATAAAACCGTTTCTTCATCTTTGGTTATTGCCGTTATTGTCTCCATTCTTTGTTCAATATTGATTTTGCTATTATCACCAATCTGGAAATTGATTATCATTGACGAACTAGCGGTCAAATTATTGCTACTAGCAATTCCATCTCTATTATTCAGTGCAATATACGCTGTATTTAGAGGTGCACTATGGGGGCAAAACGATTATTTCAATTGCGGTCTAACCGAACTGATCGAACAAATTATTAGATTTGTTTTGAGCATTGTTTTGTTATGGAATATATCAAGCATGACAGATGCCACAATCAACACTGTATTATCGTTTGATATCACTTGCTTATTATCCGCCATTATAGTCGTTGTAATTTATCTCAAAAAATCAAAACTTTGTTTCAAAAAAGGTGAATACAAAAACATAATAAAAAGTGCCTCACCGGTTACTGCCGTCAAGTTAACAAGTTCACTTGTGCAACCTCTTACCACTCTTTTAATCCCTGCTCTTTTGGTCGCATCTGGATATACTTCGAGTGAAGCCGTTTCAAGTTTTGGTATAGTTATGGGTATGACTTTCCCTATGCTTTTTGTTCCTATGGCCATCATAGGAAGTATCAGTATGGTGCTCATCCCGACTATCAGCTCCATGCTTTCAAATAGCGATTACAGTTCCATTTCATATAATATCAATCAATCCATTTCCGTATCGATCTTTATAAGTGTGTTGTTTGTCCCTTTATATATGTCTGTCGGAGACTTAATTGGCATAGTTTTATACAATAACTTAACCTCTGGTATTATACTGCAAATGTCAGCATTTTGCATAATACCAATCACTCTTACCAATTTGACAGGAAGCATCTTGAACGCACTAAACTTGGAAGTTAAATCTTTTGTCAATTATCTTCTAGGATCAATCATTTTGATTATCTCATTACTTATATTAACCCCTATCATAAAAGTCAATGCGATCACAGTATCGTATCTAATCTCAATGTCTGTGATAAGCATGTTAAATATTAGAAGAATAAACAAAACCATACCAAATTTGAAACTAAACATAATATCGACAACTTTCAAGTATTCTCTAATAATATTGCCTTGTAGCATCTTGGGACACCTAGTTGCGAATATTTTCGTAGAAGTTATTGGAAATTTCTTATCTGCTGTTATTGGTGGCGGAATTAGTATCTTATTCGTTGTCCTATTGAGCAAAGTCTTCAATGTTTATGATTTTAAAGATATTTTCAAATTATTAAAATTGAAACGAAAGCATTAAATCCACTATTTCAAATGAAAAAACTGCCTGATTGGCAGTTTATTTTTTTGTGTTATATTCCACTTTTTTTCCATAAACTTCTTCGTATTTATCACACCAAAGTTGATAGTTTTTGTCCATCATCATATTTATATTTGCCTTTTTGTCCAAATTCTCATCTGGATAGATTGGATCAAATACATGAACGGTGTATTCTTGCAATGGGAAGCCATCTGGATCAATAATATCTGTGTCTGCCATAGTGATAAACATAGGCACAACAGGCACATTACTATTAACAGCAAATCTGAAAGCTCCTTGCTTCAATGGTCTTGGTTGACGATAATTCCACCACATACCTTGCTCTGGATATATCAAAATTGAATGTTTTTTCTTCTCCAAAACCACTTTGACAGCTTTCATAAAATTCTTCATTGTTTCAGAATTTGAACTAAGTGGTAAAACATTACAATTCTTGAAGAAGAAATTAAAACATGGCGGATTGGTATAATTACCTTCTCTGATTATTTTCCACAAATGTTTATGTTTTTTCTTTGACATATTGAAAGCATGCTCAACAGCAAAATTATCAAAAGGATTGAAATGATTACAAGTGATTATTGCTCCATTCTTTACACTATTCAACTTCTCTGCACCGATTACTTCTTTGATGATGATTTGTTTGTTTTTGATAAATTTCTTTACGCCCTTTTTCATCAAGAAATTGGCAATTTTGTTCTTTATAGCATTGATTGGTTTTTTCTTGAGATAATCAATCATATCCGGCTTTAATTCTAGTGTTGGAGGATCTATGCCTGAATCTTTGTCAAACTCTCCATTGATTTCCATCTGTCTAATTCTTTCGAGTTCTTCGAGTTTTGCTTGAGATTTCTTTATTTCTTCCATAGTTATTCCTTTTAAACCTTTGCTGGGCTTGTTTCGTCAACATCCAAGTTTAATTCCAAATCAAACAACATGCCAGAATCTTCTTGACCACCATTTTCTGTTGGTTCAACAAATAGTTTATAGTAATTCACAGGGCTTCTTGCCTCCAAAAGCGCAGCACTTTTTAATGCTTCTGTTTGTTGAACTGTTCTTTCT
>JAFVPU010000064.1 GCA_017505165.1 Clostridia bacterium | reverse complement strand
TTGAGAGAACGGCAAATAAATATTACTTCCTATGTTTGAAAAATATATAAACAAAGCAAAAATTATAGCTATACCGACTTGTCCAATAATTTTTTGATATGGTCTAAGCCCAAGATTCTGTTTCAACTTAACTTTCAAAAAATCATCCATAAATCCTAGTATACCAAAAAACACACTAACAAGCACAACAACAAACCATTCATTATCATATTTTAAACAAAAAAATGGTATAATTAGTGTAATTATCAAAAATACTACACCACCCATAGTTGTTGTTCCGTTTTTCTCTTTGTGATTTTCTACATATCCAAGTATGGTCTGTGAAACAGATATTTTCTTCAAAATCTTGATCGCAATAGGCATCAAAATCAATGAAAAAACAAATCCAAGCAAAAATATAATCAAAATATTTTTCATGCCTTGATTATATCCTTCTCTTTGTATTTGAAATAATTATCGACAGTATCATAATCACTATATGGTATTTTCATTCCATTAATTTCTTGATAATTCTCTGCTCCTTTTCCAAGTATTAAAACTATATCACCTTTCTTGGCTATTGACATTGCATATTCGATTGCAGATCTTCTATCTGTAATTCTGATAATATTCTTTTTCTCCATTCCTTTGACAATATCATCAATGATTATATCTGGGTTTTCAGATCTTGGATTATCGCTTGTAACAATAACTATATCGCTCAATTCTGTAGCCACTTTTCCCATCATTGGTCTTTTTGTTCTGTCCCTGTCTCCTCCACAACCAAAAATTGTAATTATTCTTTCAACCGGCAATTTTTTCACCGACATCAAAACATTTTTCATTCCATCTGGTGTATGAGCATAATCAATCAACACATCAAAATTTGTTTGTAAATTCAAAATATTAAACCTACCTGGAACAACAATTTTTGTAGTCTTAATAACTTTCAAAATCTCCTTGATATCAAATCCAATTGTATTTAAGCATGCAATTGCCATCAACAGATTGTGAATATTATATTCACCTATCAAGTTTGTAACACATTTATATTCATGATTTTTATAGATAAATTTGAATTCGGTAGAACTGACTTGTTGATTGATTTCAATAAGTTTGAAATCACCATCTTTACCATAAGTCTTGATATCCAATGTTGATTTTTTTATTATTTCCTTTGAATTTTTGTCATCAATATTCACAACACCATTTTTTGCATGCTTGATATCAAATAAACTCGCTTTACACTTGATATAGTTTTCCATATTTATAAAAAAATCAAGATGGTCATTTGTGATATTACTCAAACCAACAACATCATACTTTATGTCATCAATTTTATTCAATGCAATAGCATGAGCACTGACCTCCATCACACAATATTCACAACCATTGTCTACCATATCAGAAATAAGTTTATGCAAAAATATTGGATCAGGAGTAGTAAGTGCTGGTGGCAACATGAGATTTTTGATATATATACCTTCTGTACCTATCATTCCTACACTTTTATTCATACTGGTTAAAATTTCTCGCAATATATATGTGGTTGTCGTTTTACCATTTGTTCCAGTTATTCCAATAAACTTCATATTCTCCAATTTATTTGTTTTGAAAAACAATGAACTTATGTATGACATACAAGAACGAACATTTTCGACCATAATTTGCGCAACCGGAACATCAATAAAGTGATCTACTACGAGACAAATTGCACCATTTTTTATACTTTCTTCTGCAAATTCATGACCATCAATCTTTGTTCCTTTTATGCAGAAATATAGGCCATTACAAAGTTTTTCCTTGCTATCACAAGTTAAAGAATCAATGTCCATATCTTGATAGTTCTTTATGCCAATGAATTTGAGATTCGAGATAATATCATATAATTTCATAATTTCTCCTTTTTGTCTAATTTATCATTAAAATCTCCTAGTTTGACCTTGCTTACAAAAATAGACAAAAAAACATAAAATGTATTTTTTATTTCTATTTTTCAATAAAAAAAAGAAGTTGAAACAACCTCTTTTTTGTTATTTAGTCGCTTATTTGAGTATCCTTTTCAAAACGTAATAACCATAAACCTTTCCACCATAAGTGTAATCTCCAGATTTCCATTCAACTATCATATAATCTTTGTTGTTAATCTTTTTTATTTCGTATTCGCTGACAGTTTTGATTATATTATTTATCACGCACCCTTTTGACCAAGAAAGTATATTTGTTCTGTCTCCATCAAATGTAGCAATAAGTTTTCCATCTGGAGAAAATGCATAATTTTTCATAAATAAATCATTATTTGTATATCTACAATTTGGATCAAATTGAGATTTTTTGTTCACATAATCTACTACTTCCCAAAATCCAACCACAGCTTCGTCATAAACAAATGGAATATTTGTGTCATCTGTGATCTTTATCTCATTTGGAGTATATTTTTTGTTGTCAATTTGTTCATAAACTGCATAACAATCGATCTTTCCTGTATGTTTGTCTTCAATACCTACAAACATTATACCATCAACAATTTCATAACTAAATACTCTATCTTTTACGAAAAGTTTGTTTTTGCTCCAACTGAGCGTCCAATATTCTTTTCCTTTTGGCATGAAGTATATTTCACCAAAAATCTTGAATACCTCGCTGTTAAAATCTATTTTACCCTTTTTGTAATCATCTATTTTTTCAACAATCCCAACTCGACGCCATTTACCAATCACTCTTTCGTCATTTACAAAGTTTTTCATAACAATCTATCCTTTTTCTTTACGGAGAGAATTCAATGCTCTCACAGAATCATTGAGTGTTATTATTTTATTCTGTATTTCTTTGGTTTTTTCGATTATTGACTGCTCGGACAGATTGGCAATTTCTTTCAAGGTAAATCCCAAAGATTTCAAATAAACAATTTGGCTGATTCGCTCAACACTGGAATCATCATAATATCTATATCCAGTCCATCTGTCGACTTCGATAGGACGGATAAGACCTTCTTCTTCATAGAAACGAATTGTCTTTACAGACACGTCAACAAGTTTGCTCAAATCTCCTATTTTCAACATCTTCTTCCTCCGCTACCAGCACTATAACATTACACTTTACTGGAGAGTCAATACTTTTTCAAAATTTATTTGAAATATTATAACACCAATTTAATTTCACTGCAAGATATTTTGAAAATTTTTAGTTAGTCATAAGATAAACAACTTCCCCAAAATATAATTTTGTTCCCGCTGAAGGCTGTTGGTTTATCACAAATTCTCCTTCCCCATCACACAAAACGTTCAATCCAATCGTTTTCAATTCACTACATGCATCTGCGATAGTTTTATTTGACAAGTTTGGCATTTCAATAGTCGGCTGTATTTGTTTCTGTTCACTATCGGTTGGTTCAATTGATTTTATTTCAAATATTTCCGAAAATATTCTTTGACCAATCGGCTTTGCTACAACACCACCGTAATATGCTCCTGCTCTTGGCTCGTTGACACAAACTATCAAAACATATTTCGGATTATCCGCCGGATAAGTTCCAATAAAGCTTGATATGTATTTGCCAGTAGCGATCTGCCCATTCTCATCATATTTTTGTGCTGTTCCCGTTTTCCCTCCTACATTATATCCGGGGACAAATGTCAAAGAGTCCTCATTATTTATATTGTTGCTAAGCATTGAGTTTATTGTATTTATTGTTTCTTTATTTAATTTTACTTTTGAATTGGAAGAAACATTGTTATACAAAATTTTGTCATCAATAGAGATTTTGTTCAACAAATTTGGTGTCAAATCATTTCCTGTGGTTATTTTTGCATAAACATTAGCCATTTGAAGTTGAGTTACTGCCACCGCATGACCAAAGCCAATTCTCGCCAAATCCACACGTCTGACTTGTTCTTTTGGCATGACTATCCCTGATGATTCGCTTGAAATATCGACTCCGGTTTTTTCTCCTATTCCAAAATAGTTCAAGTATTCATAATATTTGTCAATCCCCAAACGCAAAGCAAGTTGAACAAACACGCAGTTGCAACTATTTTTGAAAGCATCAAGCAAAGTCAAACTTCCATGACCAACAGACTTCCAACATTTGATTTTTTCTCCATCAACAGTACATCTACCGCCACAATAGAATCTTTCGTTTATATTTGTAAGTCCTTCATTAAGCGCTCCTGCCAAGGTAATAAGTTTGAAAGTACTTCCTGGCTCATAAACATCAACAACTGTTGTATTTTTTGTCAGAGCCTGCAATTTCGATATATTATCTCTCGGAACTTGGTTCAAATCAAATGAAGGCAAACAACTCATTGCTTTGATTCCTCCTGTCGTAGCATCAAGAATTAACCCCGACACGCTTTGTGCTTTATTTTCTTCATAAGCTATCTGCAATTCTTTTTCCAATATAATTTGCATCTGAACATCAAGATTTGTATGCAATGTTGCTCCATCTATACTCGGCACATAATATGCAAGCGAATTGTTGATTTCTTTCCCTTGCGCATTGGTTTGTGTCAAACTTTTGCCCGGAACACCGAAAAGGAATTTGTTGTAATAACTTTCAAGACCAGCTTGACCGATATTATCTATCGTACAATATCCTAAAACTTGAGTGAGAAGATTTGAATAAGGATACACTCTTTTCACATTTTGCGATAAATAAACACCTTTATGCTTGGTCAAACTCAAAGCTGTTTTTTCTTCTACTTGCATTTTGATCAAAATTTCGCTGAAACTTTTGTTTGTAACCTTGCTATAGGTTTTGTTATATTCAAGACCAAGTTTATTCGATAAGTCTTCCGCCAAGCCAACCGAATCGACAACGTTCCTAGCTCTAACATATACATCATATGAAGTAATTGTTGAAGCAAGACTCACACCATTAGCATCTACTATTTCACCTCGTCTACTTGCCAATGGAAGATCTCTCAACCACTCATCTGCCGCTAAGCCTTGCAATTTTTTGCCATTGATTATCTGCAAAAAAAAGATTCGCCCTGCCAACACAACAAACAGCATAACAATACTAACGATAAGTACAACAAATCTCTTTTGTAAAGAATACAAATTATAAAACGATTTGAATTTCATATGTTATTTTATTATAATTTATTATATTTTAGAATATTGATAAATATTTTTTCTAACTATAAAAAAAGATAAGCCTACGCTTATCTTCTAATTTTTTATGAAAATATACTTCTAAATAATATCGTGATTTTATCCAAGAAAGTCAATTCTTTTTTGTCATCATTATAATCTCTTGGTTCATTCAAAGTAACCATTGATGTATCTGTAGCAACATCAGCACCAGGAAAAGCTTTTTCAAGTTCAGCGATTTGTTGAGTTTGAGTTTTGACTATATCTTTGCTCTTTGTTATATCTTTCTGTGTTGACAACATTGTGAATAAATTCACGCCAGCAAATGCAACCATAAGTGCCAAAACACACGAATAAACAATAGTAACAAGTTTAATTCTTTTTTTGATAAAAGCTCTCTTTTGATCAGACTTTCTTGCAAAGGTTTTGTTCTCAATCATTGATGATTTTTCAACTTTGGTGAGTCCTTGCAATTCGGTCTTTCTTTGGATCTCTTTTTCACTTTTCAAAAGGTCTTCAAGGCGTGGCAAACTATCGAGTTTTACTTCGCTTGCTTGCTCTGTTTCTGACTCGATTGCAACGCTTGTATTGGAAATTGACTCTTTTTCAAGTTCTTCTTCCATCTTTACCTCTACAATTTTTCTGCTATTCTCAATTTCGCACTCGCTGATCTAGTATTCGACAACAACTCATTATCGGTCGGTACAGTTGGGTGTCTTGTTATCAATTTTATATCCGCATGATGATTGCAAATACATTTCGGAATCCTTGGCGGACACAAACAATCAGTGCTGTGCAATTTGAACGATTGTTTCACTATCCTATCCTCTAATGGATGGAAAGTTATTATACAAAGTCTACCAAATTTATTCAATTTTTGCAACATTTTTTCGACAGCAATCTCCAAATCTTTCAATTCGTTGTTTACTTCGATTCGAATTGCTTGGAAAACCTTGTTTGACAAATGCGGTTTTCCTTGAAACTTTGGCGGATAACTGGATACTATTATATCCCTAAGTTCAAATGTCGTTTCAATCGGTTTTGATTCTCTTAATTTGACTATTTTTCTTGCGATTTGACGAGAATTCTTCTCCTCTCCATACAAGAACATAATTTTACTTAATTCTTCTTCGCTGTAATTGTTCACGATATAGTATGCGTCCAATTTTTGAGACTTATCCATACGCATATCAAGACGTCCATCATGCATAAAACTAAAACCACGCTCTGCGGTATCGATTTGATAACTGCTCACCCCAAGGTCAGCCAATATTCCATCAACTTTGTCTATACCCAGAGCTTCGAGTTCAGTGTCAATATTCAAAAAGTTACTGTTTATAAATGTGATTTTATCTTTGTATTCTTCAAGTTTTTTTGACGCAAAAGCAAGCGCATCTGTATCTTTGTCAAAACAAATCAATCTTCCTGTTGTGAGTTTCTTCACTATTTCAAGCGAATGCCCGCCACCACCAAGAGTACAATCAACGTAAAGACCATCAGGGTTGATATTCAATCCTGCAATTGATTCGTCTTTTAGTACTGATATATGTTTGAATTCCATTAGTCTATCTCCACGAGTTTGTTTTTCACAGCATCACAGCTGGTTAAATAATAACATGTTCCGTTTATTTCATTGAAATACATTTTTGGATTTATATACCCATGTAGATGACCAAAAACACATTTATAGACTCCATAATCTTCGAGCATCTTTGTCAATTCACTTGGCTCAACCTTGCTATTGAAAGGTGGATAGTGCGTGATGAAAATAATTTTTTCATTATTTGTCTGCAATTCTTTTGCTTTCTTGAGCGATAATTCTGTTCTTATGACTTCGCGAAAATATATTTTTCTGTTTTCTTCAGTATCATACTTCCCTTCTGGTATTTGCCATCCACGATTACCGCAAAAGATATATTCACCGATCTTGATCGCATCATTTTGAAGTGCATAAACTTTTTCAGGCAAGTTATCTCGCACCTTGCTAAGACTGCTCCACCAATAATCGTGATTGCCACGAATCAATATCTTTGTACCTTTGAGTTTTGTTAGAAATGAAAAATCTGCAACAACTTCATCAAGTTTCATTGCCCAAGAATAATCTCCAGCAAGAATGACAATATCGTCATCTGAAACTCTGTTGTTCCAATCGGTTACTATTGCATCAAGATAATCATTCCAAACAGGACCAAAAATATCCATTGGCTTTGAATTGTTTACATCAAGATGAAGATCACTTATTGAAAATACTCTCATCATTTCTCCTAAAAATATTATACAACAAAAGACAAATTTAGTCAAACAAATAAATATATTGACAGATTCAAAGATTTTATCGATATTTTTCACAATTTTACATTCGAAAGAATAAAATGTAATAGTATCATTTTAGGAGGTTATTTTAAATATGTCATTTTACACAGATTCAAGACCCGGAATCTTCCCTGGTCAAACGAATAATGTAACAAATGGACTTTGCGAGAGAATTTGTATTCAAGCAACAAAAGTTTTTGACGCATGCATAAATCAATCCACTATTGAAGACTATCAACTCACACTTACAGACTTCAATCCAGCAAATCCAACCGCTCCATTAACGTTCATTAGCGGAAATTCTTTAGGTCAAACAGCAACAGTCAGTGGTCTCACTATCACAAGATTTGACGATAGGCCAAACTTTGCTCGTGTTCAAGCAACAATCAATGTTCCTGTTACCGTTACATATACAGATGCAAACAACACTCCAGGCACAGCATCCGGCACAGTTTCTATTCCTCAAGATGTTATCCTTTATGTCCCACAACCATCTCTTACTCCGATTGAAGTTGTTGCATTTGGTAGCATTGTTATTTCAAGCGGAAGATATAATACAACAACCGGCGGATTTAATATCTCTGCATGCGTTACAACAATATTGAAAGTTGTAGCAACAGTCGACGTTCTTGTTCCAAGTTATGGCTATTGCCCAATCCCACCATGCACACCGTTCACAGGCGACGATATCTGCCCAGGAGTCTTCGATTTACCACTTTATCCTACGGCAGTTAGCCCTCAATCGAGCACAACGAGATAAGTGGGATAAATGACGTAGATAAAGGCAGTAAATATGTTGAGTTTACGAAACGTTCTTTCCACTTTATCCTACGGCAGTTAGCCCTCAAAGTACAACTAATAGATAACAATATCTTGTATATATTGTAAATATAACACACCATATGAACTTAATACAAAATAAAAAATACGAACAACAAGTTCGTATTTTTACTTTCATTTTATTCAAATTAAATCTTTGCTTGGAATTTGATATCGCCCATTTGGCAAGTTGGAACAAATCCTGGTTTTGCTTTAATAAGATCTGGAATACGATTTACAATAGAAGCACAAGTCATTTCAACTGTAGCAGGTTTGTTTACAACCACTGTTGTTGTAGGCTCGCCTTCAACAGTCCACTCGTTGCTATCAAATTCATCTGGCGCATAAACTTTACCGATACACTCGCTGACGATAGTGATACCTTCTTTTGTTTCAGTTGTAACGATACCGCTCATACCTGTTGCTCTACCTTTCTTGATTGTCATACCAAGAGTTGAAGATTCAAGGTCAGTCTTCGCTGTATGAGGAATACATTTTTGAGTTTGACGTTTCACAGTAAGTCCAAGATATTCAACCAACCAACCATTTACGTTCCACATATATGAAGGCAAGAATTCTCCAGAATCAATCAATTTCTTTCTTGCAGCATCAGAGATATTGTCGCTTGCAGCAACTTCTTTCTCGAACTCTTTCAAAGTAAGACCAGCACCATGAGCTTTTGCAAGAGCGATACCATAATCTTCAACATTGTAACTACTCTTTCCTACAATACGAGTGATTTTTTGAGTTGTGCCAGCAAGCGCTGTGATCAAGCTACCCCAACTTACGTCTTGATAACCAGAACCTGTGATAGTACATTTTGTTTTCTTTGCCATCTTGTCAATTGCATCAGTCAATTTCTTTGAACTATTTGCAGGATAGAAAGCTTCTTCACAAGTAGTGATTGCATTTACACCGCATTTAGCACAAGTCATCAATACGTCAGCAACATCTTTGAACAAACTCATTGTTGTAACGATAGCAACGTCTGGTTTCAATTTCTTGAGCATTGGTTCCAAATCCTTTACATCATAGATTGTCGCACCATAATCTTTACGTTTGCCAAGGATAACCTTGATATCCTTGCCGATAATATCTGGATTAATGTCAAAACCAGCGACAATTTCGCCACCCTTTTCCATAACGTAGCGCATTGTGTACAAACTCATTTTGCCACAACCAATTTGAACCACTTTGGTTTGTTTCATTATAATTCCCCCTTAAGTATTTATTATTATTTTACAACTTTTGATTTTATTTGACAAATATATTTTTGCTAAATTTAAAAAAAAT
>JAFVPU010000063.1 GCA_017505165.1 Clostridia bacterium | reverse complement strand
TCAAATTTATATTGGAGATGCTGAATCTATTCAAAGAGAAAATTACATAAACGAAATAACAAAAGCATACAATGCAATCACTTCAAAATATGGCAATATTTATATGGATAAGGCTATTGATTTCTTGAATTCATCTTTAGATGTTGGTATTGGTTATGATATTGAATTACAAAAGAAAGATGATGCTGATTCAAAGAAATATTCAAACATGGTTTACAAATCATTGGCATCTTTCTTGAGAAATCCGGTTGCAATACCTAATAATGCAATGAAAATAAATGTTTCAATCCGTTCAGATATTAACAAGTTGAACAAAATGACAAAATTGGCCAATATCAATATATATATGTTCGAATCTTCAAAATACTCAAGAGAAGCAGCAAAAGAGAAATTCTACGAAGATAATAAATATACAACAAAATATGCTAATACTCTTTTCACTGAAATTGCAAAAAATGATTACTTCTACTATAACCAAACACAATGCGAAATCATCAAAGATAAAGTAATGGCAAAAAATACCATATCAAAAGCTATGTACAAAGACGAATTAAGAACAGGCTTCATTGATTTTGTTGAACCTGAATTGATAACAAAATAAAACTAAAAAACACTTTAGAAATTGCTAAAGTGTTTTTTTTGTTTCAAGACAAAATCTATTTATCTGTTTATTGAAAATTTTGTTTCTTTGTTTTTGTTTAGTTTTATTATTGCGACAACTATTACAATTGCTTCTATTAGATCAAGCAATGCACTAGCATAAGTTGTTGTTAATATATTGTAGACAACTAATATTACATTTGGGATAATCAAGAAGTATAACATTTTTTTCATGTTCTTGATGGTAAAACCAAATGTAAACATAATGGTTGTGATGAGAGGCATAAAATCATAAGGGTTTTGCCAGAAAATTATTGTGATAATAGTATAAAGCACAACAAAAATTGGTAGTAAATGAATCTTGTATTTGAAGGAATGTTTTTCTGCAAAGTATAAATACATACATCTAAAAATCGAAATAACAACAATAAAAGCTCCCACATATGCTTCGACGACATAAAATGCACTGGCATAGAAAAAGTTGGCTATAGTTTGAATGATCAAAAACGTTGGTTTTGTTTTTGTGAAATAGCCGATACATACAAGCACAAGTGCGATTATTCCAAATATTTGGGCTAATATAAATCTCATAACTTAATTATAACACATTCTGTGAAAAATCAGAAATAAAAAACTAGAATTATTTTTCTAGTTTTTCTTGGTGCGAGTGGAGGAAGTTGAATCCCCAACCTTCAGTACCGGAAACTGAGGCTCTATCCAGTTGAGCTACACTCGCATGTAAATGTTAAATTAATAACAATTACTATAAGTTAAATGTCGTCGTTGGATCAAAGTCTAATTCTTGTATTGTGTTGCTAATGTCAAGATAAGTATCCATGTCTACATTGCTGATTAAATTCATCAAGGTTGACGGAGTAATACCTTCTTTACAAATTAATCCTAGATCATTTTTTTCAAAATATTCGCCGTCGTATTCGCCAAGATTAAAAATATGGTATTCATTTTTCTTTTTTAGATTTTCTACCAATTGAGTGTTTATAAAAGATAATGTCAAATTGGATATAGACATTGTTTGATTCCTTATCATCCAGGCGGCATATATACTAGTTGATTCTATATATTTTATCATTGTTTTCTCCTATTTTAGTTTAATTATTTTTATACAAGAAGTCTTGTAGATTTAAATTTGGTTTTGGTGCTAATGTCATGTCAGCGATTCCTATACCGTCTAGATACGAATAGTATGCAGCACTTCCAATCATTGCTGCGTTGTCGGTGCAGTATTCGAAATCAGGAACAAAGCATTCAATATTATTTTCTTGAGATTTTTCGGTTAAAACTTTTCTAAGTCTTTTGTTTGCACTCACTCCTCCTGCTACTACTATTTTGTCATAACCTAAGTCTTGGCATGCTTTTATTGTTTTGTTGACAAGTTCATCAACAACTTGAGTTTCAAAGCTGAAACAAATATCTTCAACAGGAATGCTTTCGCCACGTTGAGTTAGTTTGTGAATGTAGTTTATAACCGCAGTCTTTTTTCCACTGAAACTGAAGTTGTATCCCATATCGGTTGGTTTGTTGAAAAAAATATTTTCTTTTCCGTTTTCTGCCATTTTGCTCACCTTTGGGCCGCCAGGATAACCTAAACCCATAACGCGTGCAACTTTGTCAAAACTTTCTCCAACAGCGTCGTCCATGGTTGTTCCAATGAGTTGATGGTGATTATAATCTTTTACATCAATGATTGCGGTGTGTCCACCACTTACAAGCAAACATGTAAAAGGAGGTTTCAATTCTGGAAAGCTTAAATAGTTTCCAGCGATATGTCCGTAAATATGGTTCACAGCTATCAAAGGTTTTTTTGTGGCATAGGCAAGTGCTTTGGCGTAGCTTACACCAACCAACAAAGAGCCAATAAGACCTGCTCCATAGGTAACAGCAATAGCGTCAATATTATTGAGCTTCAATCCCGCTTTTTCGAGGGCCAAATCAACAACATTGTCGATAGCTGTTATATGATTTCTGCTGGCAACTTCTGGTACGACTCCACCAAATCTTGTGTGTATATCGATTTGGCTCGACACAATGTTGGATAGACAAAAACGTCCGTCGACAACAACGGATGAGCTTGTTTCATCACAGCTACTTTCAATAGCCAATATTTTGAAATCTTTTTTCACAATGACATTATAGCATATTTTATCATGTAATTCAATGCTTTTATGAAATTTGGGCAATAAAAAACCCTTTATTCCTAAAGGGTTTTAATAGTTAAATATTATTTGCATCCTCATCAACAACTTCGTCAACAGGAAGAATTTCTTGTTTTGTGTTTCTGCGTCTTGAGATGGCATTTCCTACTTTTTTGTCTTTTGATTTTCTAATTGCACTGATGAATGCATCACAAGCGTTGTCGCACGCTGCTTCTGGAGTGTTTCCTTCAGCCATTCTTACAATTATACCTTCACTGACTTTGCAAGTGAAAAGGTTTTTATTGTTTTTTAAAACTCTGTTGATTTCGACTTTTGCATTAGTGGTTTCGAGTTTAGCAAGTTGTTTTATAACTCCTTCTCTTTCAATTATTTTGTCTGATGTGTTATGAAATGTATACATAGTTACTCCTTTTTTTGATATAATTATTATACCACAACACAAACTTCAATACAAGAGAATATAAAAAATTTTATAAAAAATAATAAAAAACTACTGCAATCAGTAGTTTTATTTTACACGTTTGTCTGAAGATGTTAGTGAAATATTTATAGACAAGTTTTTATTTGCAAGACGACTAAAAATTCGTTCGTCATATCTGTCTAAAATATTATCCAAAGACAAATTGGTTGATATAAATGTTGGTTTCTTATTGATTTGTCTTGTGTTGATAAGATTATATAGATATTCTTTTGTTACATTTTTAAGTATCGGTTCGGTGCCTAAATCGTCAATAATCAATATGTCAGCATTAATACAATCGCTAAATTCATAAGATTTGCCTATATGATAAAGTCTTGCAAGTTCATTGATATCAAAAGCAGTTTTATAACAAACGAAACAATTTTGTCTCAGCATCTCCTTTGCGACGCATTCAAGCATGAAGGTCTTTCCTGATCCTACGCCACCAATTACATTGATATTTGTTTTTGTTGTGTCGGGATATTTTTTGCACCATGCTTTAAGGATTTCATATGCTTTTTTGTCGGTTTCGTCTAGTAAATTTTCATCACTTTGCTCAAATGATTTGAAATCAGTTTGAGTGCTTGTCATTGTTGATATTTTTTTATTCAAAGCGTGATTGAGGCATTCACAAATTCTACCACCAACAATACCCGTGTCATTACATTTAAGACATTCGTATTGAGGTGTCAGAGTTTGCTTGTCTACTCCAAGTTTTTTCAAGAGATTATCGATTTCTGTTTTCAAATCTTCAATATCATGTTTTAGCATAAGGTTTTCAGTTTCATATGTAGATTTCAAATAATCCAACTTTGTTTTTGAATATTTGGTGTATAATTTGTTGAATTCTGGGTTTTCGCAAAGCTTTTTTATATTATTTTCAGCTTTCTCCTGAGCGCGAATACGCTTCAACATAAAGCCTTGTTTCAAATCGTTGATTAGTCTTTGTCTGTTCATGCTACACCTTCACTTCATCTAAATTGGTGAGTAAACTAGACAATTGTTCTTTTGTGTAATTATTGTGGATAAAGGCAGAGTCTTTTTGAATAGAAATATTATTTTTCTTTGCCATATCCAAAGTTTTTACACCTTGAGAATTCCAATTTGATAAAATTTGATTGAGATATTGTATCGCATTTGATTTTCCATTTGCAATAGTTGAGGCATAAATAATTACATCATGGGTAAATCCCCAATTTTCAGTCCATACTTGATAAAAATTTCTATCTTGATTGTTGACTAATCTGTTAAGTCCAAGAGTTGATAATACTTCCAGAATCTTATTGTCGATTGCGAGACAATCACTCAAATATTGTTGGTATGACTCAAGATTGATAATTCCCAATTTAAACAATTTGTTTATTACATTATTGAATCCTTCCAATGTTTTGATTGAAGATTTAAAACAGTTATCGGCAATTACCTTTAGTGTTTCAAGATCAAAACCTTTTGTTTGCCATGCCACAACATAGGTGTCGATTTCTTTTGATAAATCTTCATAGAAGATTCCAAGCTCTTTATTAACAGATGTTGCTATAAGATACAAATTTTCTTTATTAATTTCATAATTTTCTATTTCTTGAATAGACATGAGTTTGTTTGTAAAATATTTTGTCAATTGTTCATCTAAAACATTTACGTCTAGTCTACGTTTTTTATCTCTTAAAGTTTTGACTACATAAACAATTACATTCAACTCAAATCCATAAGAATTGAGCCATTTATCAAGGAGTTCCTTGTCTTCGAGTTGTATTTTTCTCTTGCTGTTCATTGCAGATAATATCAAAGACATTTTTTCATCTGCGAGTCCAAGTTCGTTGATTCGATTTTCAACCGCTTCTTTAGTTCTTATATTGTCCTTCAGCCAGTCTTTTGCCACAGTTATAACATAATTTGGATTCAAATTAAATCCTTTTTGTTCTATACAATATTTACTCAGAGCGATGATTGCAGATTGTTCCATATGTTCGCGTTCAATTAGGTTGTAAAATTCTGCAAATTCGTTAGGCATGATCATATGTTTTTCAAAAAGTTCTTGCATTTGAATATTAAAATCAGCATATTTATCCACTTGGAATTTTTTTACGTGTACAGATGATTTGGTTATAGGCAAATATCTTATCTCTATTGGTTCAGTGGATAAAACTTGAACTAAACCCATATCTTCCCAATATCTAAACAGTGAAATAACATCTTCTGGGCAAACTTTCAGTTTTTCAGAAAAATATTCTAAAGAATTATCATTTTCGTCAGGGCTTGAGCATTTACAAAGACCTAACAAATATGCTTTTACACATAAATCTGGAGCTTTCGGCAAAAACTCGTTGATAAATACATTATCAACCAAAGTTTTGTTGTCAGCTGAAAAGCTTTGTGAATACTTACAAAATGCCATAACTACATAATATCACAAAATTTTTGATTTGTCTATCATTAGGTGAAAAATTATAATGATGAAATTATAGACAAGCTTTGTTCTATTTATTTAACGAAAAAAATATTCTATATTATATGAAGAAAGTTTTTTTGATTTTATTTAGTTTCGTGGCGTTGTTTGGTTTTTCTGCGTGTGGCAAAAAGAAAGAGTATGATATCGTCAACCCTGATCTGACTAATTATAATATAGAAATAGAATTTGATGCAACCAGCAAGAAAGCCGAGTGTTCTATGGTGCTTGATTATGTAAACGACACCGAAACGGTATTGAGTTATTTATGTTTTAATTTGTATCCAAAATATTTTATGGAAGGTTATACTGACAAGGTTGTATCAAATACAAAATTAAATCAGGCGTATCCAAACGGAATGAGCTACGCGGATTTTAATCTCAATAGAGTTATGGTTGAAAATAGAGATGTCGAAATCAAGTATGCAAACCAGGACCAAACAATACTACAGGTAGATTTGAATAAAAATCTTGTGCCTGATACTAGAATTGAGGTTTTGGTAGATTTTGATTTTGTTCTTCCTAATTGTTGTCATAGATTTGGTTATGGAGAAAACACTATCAATCTTGCAAATTTTTATCCAATTCTTTGTGTGTATGAAGATGGTGGTTATAAAATGAATGAATATAATTCAAACGGAGATCCTTTTTACAGTGAGATTGCCAATTATGATGTGAAACTAATTGTTGATGAAGAATTTGTGGTGGCGGGTAC
>JAFVPU010000062.1 GCA_017505165.1 Clostridia bacterium | reverse complement strand
TTCAGATCTACGCTAAGAAAGATGAGCTTAAGTCCGCTATCCTTGCTAAGTATGGCAACAAAGCAGAAAAGGTTGCGCTTGCTGGTCAGAAAGAATACATCAAGAAGATGAAGAAAGTTCCGTCTTCCTTTATGAAATTCGGTGGAGCCGACCGCGTATAATTAAATAAAAAAAATACATCGTCCATAATAAACTATAACCCTCAGAGGTTGAGTCCTCTGAGGGGTAATTTTGTCTAATTCCAAACAATCGTAAATCCGCAACAATATAGTAAATTATTTATTTTTATTGTCTTTTTATTTAATTATTTCATAAAGAGAGAGGTGAATGATTTATGCCACATTTGCCAGAATCGTTAGGTAGATACCCATTAGTTTTAAGAAGCTTTGATGTAAAAGATCTTAAAATTGGCGAGATTTTAATGGATTATAATAATTACGAATTACATTATGTAAGACGAGATACAGGAGAACTGATTTCTGTTGCTAGAGATATATTCAACTATATCATGGCATTAAGAACTCAAAATACATTCGTCGATGTAATAGATGCAGATACATTAGATACTCCAGTGTCTAAAGAAACCGTATACCCGGCAATCTCTGATAGAAGATACAACCACATGTATTTCGTTATCAAAAAGAGAGTTGTACAGGTTGTGGATGATTCTGTATAATTTAGATATATAAGGAGGATAATATAATGGAATTGTTTGGCACAGGTATTCCGATAAGTACTGGATTTGATTTGGCTGCTACTAGACCATTAGATTCCAGAACATGGGTGGAAACCCATGCTGAAATGGAAGCAATGCCTGCTATTAGAAAGCATCCAAATTTAAAGACATATGTTCATGAAGAGAATACACAATATAGATGGACTGGATCTGAATGGGTTGTTGATAATACAGCGTTCTGCTCAGGTTCAGGCGATCCTACTATAGATACAGGAATGAATGGCGATATCTATATCAACATTGATACTGCTGATATGTGGTATAAGGCATTCAATAGAAATACTCAACAAATCGAATGGGCTTTTATGCTTAAACTCACCGGCCCTAAAGGCGATCAAGGTGTAATTGGTCCTACTGGTAAAAGAGGATCTTTATGGTCTACAGGATCTGCATGTACTGGTACTGATCCTAATGGTGTAATTTTCCCGAATACAAATATTACTTTATCATATGAAGCTGATCAGTATCTTAATACATTAACCGGTAATGTATACACATGCGTAGAAGAAGGCAGTCCTACAGTTGCTAAATGGGCATATTCTGGATGTATTTTAGGTCCTGTAGGTCCTAAGGGAGATCAAGGCATACAAGGTATTCAAGGTGAACGAGGTTTACAGGGTGAACAGGGCGTTCAAGGTATCCATGGTTCATATATATTTACAACTACAGAGATATATGGACCAACACCACAACCAATGACATTCCCTAATGCTACAGAAATGGTATTACAGAGTATTAACATTGGAGATTATTGTGTTAATATTGAATACGGCCATATGTACGAAGCAATGTCTGAAGGTCTTGGTAACGAAGTATTATGGATGAGATGCGCGATAATCAATGGATCTAAAGTATACGTTGGTGAAACTATTGGATCTTCTAATGGAGCGGACGTGAACGATCCAACATCATCCATTCCATATGCTAACCTTGGAGATATTTATATCAACAATGGTAATGGACAACTTCTCATGTGCATAACAGAAGGTGTTCCATCTGTTGCTGTATGGAGGCTTAAAGGTGCTCTTACTATCGAGAGCGCTATTAACGATACAAATGGTAATGCTATCACTTCTTATGTAAGAGAGCTTACAAATACGAATAATGTATTAACTATCGAAAGAGGAGATGGTACAACCAAGAATATCACATTAGCATGTCCTGTATTTACAGGAGCTAGTGCAACTTCTGACGGTAAATCAGGTTCAGTTCCAGCGCCTGCAGCTGGAGATACTTCTAATGTGTATCTTAATGCAAACGGATCTTGGAAAGCTATTCCTGTATATGGAATCGCAAATGCTAATGTGGCAGGCTTAATTAAACCAGGTTCAACTGTTACTATTGACGAAAATGGATTCTTAAATGTATCTGATAATGCCCATAAGCATACAATTGCTAATATAACAGATTTACAGACAGAATTAGATAGTAAATCTCCTAAAAATGGTAATACTGAGCTTAATCAGTTAGGGTCTAATGTAAACTTGGGTTCTGGAGTGTCTGGATCTGTGTCCACGTCTGCCACAGGAGCAAGCATTACAAAGATCGAATTAAACCCTACAGAAGATGGAACAGCGTTTGAGTTTAAGAAATCTACAGATGCTGGAGCAAACTATAATTCCTTGGGTAAACTTCGTGATGATGGAACTCTTGAAGTGGTAAAGGTTAAAGCGGATCTTGAAGGTACAGCATCAAATGCTAGACTTTCATCATTTGCAGAGAGATTCTATACATCAAGAAATATCGGAATTAGTGGAGCTGTAGAAGGTGATCCTACGCCATTTGACGGTTCAAACGATATTACTATCTTAACCAAGTCATTAGATGCATCTAAACTTACCGGTTCTGTTCCTATTGAATGTCTTCCGAAAGATGCAGTATCTACAATTAAGGTTGTAGCTAATGATGAGGCTAGATTTGCTCTTACAATAGCTGATGTACAAAACGGCGATATTGTAAATGTAGATGATACTAAGATGATGTACTACGTTGTAGATCAGACCAAGTTATCTACAGAAGAAGGTTACAAAGAATTTGTTGCAGGAGCAGCTTCAAGCGTTCCGTGGACAGGAGTTACAAATAAACCTGAATCTTATCCACCATCTGAGCATACGCACCCTTATATACCAAATACAGGTGGAGACGTAAAAGGGGATATCAAATTCAAACTTGATGGAACAGATGGTACAATGGGTGTGCTCGGCGGATTATCTTCAAAAACAGATCCAGCATGGGCATTGCAAGGCGTATATGCAGCTTCAGCATTACAATATCTCGAGATGGTAACAATCGGAAACGTTCCGATTTATATCAGACAGATGGATGATGGTGTTACAACAGTAAATAGAGAAATCAAACTGTTTGATGAAAACGGTAATACATCGTTCCCAGGTAATGTATCTGCCCCTAAATTCCTCGGCGAATTAGAAGGTCAGGCTACTAAAGCTGTACAAGATGCTTCTGGTAATAATATCGAAGCCACATATATCGAAAATGCGTCAATCAATGGAAGAACTATCACATTCGAAAAAGGTGACGGAACTCAATTTTCATATGATACTTATGATACTACATATGAAACATTTGTTGGAGCTACAGACAGTGCAAATGGATCATCAGGTTTGGTTCCAGCACCTACTGTAAACGATGCTCATTCATATCTCAGAGGAGATGGAGAATGGGTTCATTTAAACCCTGAGGTTATCAAGACTCAACTTGTTACTTTAACAATAGATGGATGGGTTCCAGTTGATGGTAAATATAGACAGGAAGTTGTATGTATTCCTACAATCGATGCTAATACAAATATCATGCTTATTCCTACTTCTACAGAAGCAAATATTAAAGCTATTTGGAACAACTTTATTATTGGTATAGAGCAGGATAATGAAAATAATAAAATTATTTTCCAAGCTGATTATCTTCCGGTAAATAACGTCGAATATACTTTACAATATTACTTAGAGTAATGGAAATGGAGGATTATAAATATGAGTGAACAGAATATTCTCCTTGGAAGTACAGGAGACGGTAACGAAATATATGCCACAACAATATCAGAACCTGTTGTGTATGCTAATACGTCAGAAGTATTAAGAAAAGTAAGAATTTCAATTGTAGATAAAGCTTCAAATGCTACTATTGAAGAGGTAGATGTATATACATCTGCAGATGCTATTACATTCCAAAACGGTTTGACACTTCCAGAAGAGTTGGATACGAGACTTCAATACAGCAATATGAGACCTGTGCCTCAGACAATAGGCGGTATAGATAAAGGTTCAAACTTTGTCAATATGAAATTGCAAGATTTAATTACACAATTATTATATCCGTACGTTAAACCTACATTTGTGTCATTTACACAAAGTAAGAGTCCTTCTTCATATTATGAAAAAGGAACAGATATTGCTCCTATCACTTTCACAGTAAATGTAGAAGTTGGTAGCGAAAATATTAATATCGTTGGTTTAGAGAAAGATGGAAATAAGATTGGTGCATTTGAAAATATTGCTACGGCTTCTGGAGGTATCGATAGCGTTGAAGTGGATTCTGTTATGGAAGAATGCACCTTCAGAGCATATGTGACAGATGCTAAAGGAAATACATACACATCTAATACTGCCACATATAGATTTATCGACCCAATCTATATTGGTGTTGTAGATGAGTCAGTAACTATTACAGAAAATATTGTAAAAGGATTTCAGAAGTTTTTGACTACATCTTCCGCAATTGCGTCTCTTAATCCGCAAGAACACTGCATGGTTATAGCATATCCTTCTACATTTAAACCAACGAGTATCAAAGATCCTAATGGATTTGAAATCATCTCTTCATTTACAGAATTAGGCAACACAAAGATGTATAGAGCCGATAATACAGAGGTTACATATACATGGATGAAATCAGATCCTACAACACAAAATGGATTCAAAATTACAGTAAAATCATAATCAATGATCCCCAGAACCTCTTAAATGGGGTTCTGGGAGTATTGCCCCAAATCTGAAACATGATATTAATAGGCGTAAATTATTACTTTTTATTTAAAGGAGTAGATAGATATGGCAAGTACAAGTCGCGAAATTAGAACAATCCGTATCGAAGATTGGAACGGAAATATATATCATCCAGAAGGAGTTGGAGGAGGCTCTGCTGGAGATAATAACGCACCAGATGACTTCCAACCTGACACAGGTAGCACAGGTGGCGCCGGTAGTATTACATCAGATACAGCAAACACCACAGCTGCAGTATCAACTACAGACTCCAATGCGACAACAGGAAAAGTTCTTGTAATTTCTGCTGGCACAACAGCCAAGAACGTTGCTACGGCATTGTTTGATAATCTCCCGTTTGGTAAGATTGCAGTATCATTAAGATTAAAATCTTCAAATGGTACCACAACCTCGAATATTATCCAGGTTAACACATATTATGTTGACCTTACTCAGACAAACAGTACGGTTAAATTATCAAGTACAAATTTCACAGGAGCACATGTAGGAGTCGCAAATACATTCGTTGATCTCGGTTTTGTAACCGAATTCAAAGGCGTTCATACAGCCAATATGGCGTTCAAAGTAGAGGTATTAATATTACCAAATACTGGTGTAACAGTTACGCTTGATAATGTAAGTGTAAATAAAGCGTTTGTTGCTATTACTGGTACACCTACTACTTTATCATAAATAAAACTTGATATAAAGGAGTAAGTATGGCGAGAGATTTTACAGATTTAACGGCAAGAATTAATGCTGTTAGAGAAAAAATTAATAGTGAGATGGCTCGTAGATCATCTCCTTGGGGATCAATGACATCAAACACGGTAAATTTTTCAGATCCTCTTACCAATAATGATGTCATAGTTCATGAGCAAATAAATAAAATCAATAACAGTATTCTCAACGTAACAGATTTCGGTGAAAATATCAAACAGAGTGAAGTTCTTCATACAAATCTCAATACATTAGATCAAGCAGAAGATGCTGTTTCTAAAATGGAGAAAGAATCTATAACAGGGTCTTCTTCATCGTGTAGAGGACTTTGTTCTGGATTATGTTTCGGTTCATGTTTTAATACATGTGCTGGATGTTCTGCTACATGTACTGGCGGTTGCAGTTCTTGTTCTTCTGGATGCGGTTCCGGATGTCAAGGATGTCAAGATAGTTGTACTGGCGGATGCGGTTCCGGATGTACAAATGGCTGCGGCTCTGGATGCACAGGAAGCTGTGGTGGAAACTGTACTGGTACTTGTAGAAATAGTTGTACAGGAACTTGTACAAACGGATGTTCTGGAAGCTGCACAAATGGCTGTAATTCTACATGTTATACCGGATGCTCTGGTTGCTCTGGATCATGTTCTGGATCATGTTCAGGCGGTTGTTCTTCAGGATGTACTGCTAAATGCGCATCATCATGTTCAGGTTCTTGCGATGGATGCAAAAACTGCGGTTCTTCATGTGGTAGTTGCGCAAATGCAGATCCATATGGACCTGGATGTTATTAAAAGGAGGATATGTTTTATGGCTTGTAGTGGATGTACAGGAGCGTGTTCTTCTTGTAGTGGTGCATGTTACACTGGATGTAGTACAACATGCTACAATGGATGTAGCGGAACTTGCCAATCATCTTGTGCAAGTGACTGTGTAAATGGATGTAAATCTGGATGTACGAATACATGCACAAATGGTTGTAGAGGAGCATGTAAGTCTGGATGTCAAAATGGATGTACTGGTGGATGTAGAGGAGAATGTAAAGGAAATTGCGGATTATCTTGCGATACTGGTTGTTCTGGAACTTGTAAATCTTCTTGTGCAACAGCATGTACTTCTACATGTACAGGATCGTGCTCTGGAGGTTGTTTCGGAACCGGAATGGCTAGTATATAAAAATAAAAAGAGAGATGAGAAATATGGAGTGTATTAATACTCTTGGATTTTACAACGATGAGATTACAAAAACAAAATCTCGTAAAATGAACAATTATGAAATAAGAGAAATAAATACAGTAGAAATCCAGGTTACAAATAGATGTAACCTGGATTGCTCTTATTGTTTTCAAAAGCATAAAACTCCTGACACTTTAACAGAATTCGACTATTATAGAATATTCGATCTTTTGTTTAATGATGAAAAGGATACTGAAAAATTTGAGAAATTTAAACTGGTTGAGGGAGATCGTGGATATTTCTTACTCTATATTATTGGTGGTGAACCTTTATTAGAGATAAGTAATATTCGTAAAGCATTGAAATATTTTGAGTCTAAATTAAAAGCTCATAATATGGAATCTTTGAAATGGAAAGTATCGTTCACTACAAATGGTACATTGTATTTTAAAGATGAAGTACAATCTCTATTAGATGAATATGGAGACAAAGTATGGATTATTACAAGTGTAGATGGATATACTGCAGAATCTCATAACAAATGTAGAAAGTTTCCTAATGGAAAAGGATCATTCGATATTGTAAGCAAAGCATTATCAGATTTTGATAAACGCAGCGAAAATAAATATACTGCTAAGATGAAATATGTAATATCCAAAAATAACCTTCATGATATGGAGAAGGATGTATACGAATTTATTAAAGCAGGATATCATTATGTCCATTCTGGACTTGTAGTTGAAGATTCATGGACAATTGAAGATGCTAGAGAATATTATCTTCATCTTATTCATATAGCTGATTATATTATAGATAATAAGCTTTATAATTCGTTCGATCTTAATCTTATTTCAAGATATAAAGCATTGAACGAGTTTACAAATGAGAGCGTTCATAATATTCAAAAGCGATGTGCTATATTCTCAACAAGAAAAATATCATTTGCTGCAAATACAAATATCATTGCTTGTTTCGCTTTGGATCAATCTTCTGTGGGTGATAAAGAAATGAAATACGGAAATATCTATACAGGAGAATGTACCACTCAAGAAGAAAAAGATATATATGAATATTTATACGGAGGATTTCAGATTCATGAATATCTTACATATAAATGCTTATATTGTCCAGCATTTGTAAGGTGCAGTGGATGTCCAGCATTAAGTTATGCTGAACTTGGAAGGTTTGAACTAAACACCAATGCTTGTGAAATGTATACAGCAGAATACCTTGCCAATTTATATTATATTCTCAGATTAAGATTGCTTGGGGCAATTAAAGATGATTATCTTCTTAAATATAAGAATCTTATGCCTAGAGATAGATGTATACCTATCATAGGTGAAGAAGAATATAATCTATTGACTGAATTAAGTAGGAGGTCTTTGATTTATGGATGCTCTTAAATTACTTAGATTTGCAGATGGAGACCATTTCCATTATGATGAAGATTCAGTAAAAACTCCAGAGCTTTCCAGAAACATTGAAATTCTTAATGAAAATGGAGATACTTTAGTGATTGAAGATGTCGAAGAATTCAGACATGGCATTTTAAAACCTAAAGTTGTTAATAAATATATTGATATCATTACATTCTCATTTGAGGAGTATACTGATATCAATGGTATGAGTTTCGAGGAGTTCTTGGAAAGATTTAACGAAATTCATTTTATCAGAGTAACAGCTGTTAATAATGAAACTGGAGATACTGTAGAATTATTTGTTGACGATGAGAATATTTATTACTATGCTGATGATTATTACAGTTACAGCGATGATAAATATGCATATGGTGTGACATATAATTCTAGAATCGGTGGTGACAAATAAACATGCGACGAGTTCCTGATATAATAAAAATTAGTACCGAAAATAAAGAAATATATGTATCTGTTATACATGCCGCTATGGCATCTATTGGTATTCATTACAGATGCGTAGAGCAGAATAATAATTCAGCATTCTACAATGAATTTATCTGTTCTTATTATCACGATACAGAATATATTATTGGATCTATTATAGAATTCTTAGAAAGATCTAAGATTCTTGTAGAACAATTAAAAGATATGGAATATAGGATTACGGTTCATTCATACTGTTCTCTTGGAAAGATGAATCTTAAAGTGAGATACGATAATATTCTTGTATCTTTTAATGACGTAACAATATATGCCGGAGATGAATCTCCTGAATTGAATACTCCGTATAATATAAGGTATGGAAATGTGTGTGACCATCTGTACCATTTTAATACATACGAATTATTTAAAAATAATTTGTTATTATTAGAATGCATAAATAGAACTACAGATATAGATTCTATTCTTATTATTGGTAAAGATAATGATTTATGGGGGCGCGTAATAGATCTTAAATATCCTCACAGATTTTCTAAGGTTACATGTTGCGATCTATATGAATACGACAAATTTTTAATTTATGATTATGATTGCGTATTTATAATCCCATATCTTGATTCTATGATACATACTTTATTCAATGCATTTAGTGATTCTAAATTGAAAATTGTTTCTGGAATTCAAATTCCGGAAAGGCAAGATTTTTATGCTGAACAGCTTCATGGATATGAATATGACAATTCCATTTACTCTCATTTTTGGGGAGCCTGGATATATGGAAAATTGAATACTTCATTGTATGATAAGATACATGGTTTCATATAGGAGGATTTTAATATGTCTGAAGTTATTAATTATACTGCAGAGTCTGGTGTTGTTGAAAATGGAGAAATTTCCAGTAAACTTTCAGTTCTGATAAGAGATGAAAATAGCACTGACTATATTAATATAGACAAGTGTGATATCGTATTCGAAGAATACGCTCCTGCTGTTGTTAAAGGTGAAAATGAGAGTAATTCAAGATTATGTATTACTCTTAAATCTTCCATCGAATTTGCAACAACAGTAATCGATTTCTTTAAAGATCATCAGGATTTCGTTCCGAATCATATCGAACTTCATGAGATCAAGAAAAATGAAAACGGAGAAATCGAAGATAATATTCTTAAGAAGTATACAGAATTTGTAAAAGTAAAATCTGTAATGAATCAGTTCAATGCTTGCGCGAGCACTATCACGCTTATCAATATTATCTAATTTTTAAGAAGAGGTGTAGAAAAGATGATGAGAATGTACATTGATATCAGACATGAAGACACTGAGATCATGGAAGAGCTCGAATTGGCTAATATCATCCATTGGTCTTACAGGGATATGGTAATGAATATTATCTGTAAGAAGGCTGATATTTCTATTAACGAAAAATTATTCGACAAATATGTTGAAGAATATATTGAAGCTACGTCAAGACT
>JAFVPU010000061.1 GCA_017505165.1 Clostridia bacterium | reverse complement strand
AAGTTGGATTCGTCGGATGATGTTCCATAAATTTCAATTTCATACTCGCCAGATACTCCACTCATCTCTAATTTTAGATATGACAAAAAAATGAATTAAATTTTTTTAAGACATATAAATTTACCCTCAATGAGTCAACATGTTAAACAATACGGCAAAGTGCTACCAAACCAGCTTAAAGCGTACAAAACATATCAAATCAATTCGAATGGTAGAGTTTTCAAAAATATCCAAGGAACTCTTATTGATATTACTGACAATTTAAAACATTTGTGTGGATATATACTACTGGATGGTAAACATCTTCATAGAATAATGATGAAATTATTTAAGTATGATCCAATCAAACATAACTCACGAAACTGGGTTGTAGATCATATCAATAAAAATAAGCTTGCTAATTCAGTTGATAATTTAAGATACGCAACTTATCGTGAGAATGCTTTGAATGTAAAAGCACCTGAATTCGTACCTAATTTACCAGAAGATTGGTTTGCAATTCAATTCGTTAATGGACAATATTTAAAATCTCCTGTGTATTACTCACCATCAGCTGATAAATATTTTCGTAGATCCAAAGGTAAAGGATATAGAATAATTGATTTATTACTCACATGCAATGCTCATTATTTTGAATTCACAGACCATCAAGTAAAACATAGATTTAAATGTATTAACAATATTCATTACAATAGATCTATTACAAGAGAATACAAAACTCGAAGCCAAAATAGAAAATATACAAAAAAAGACGGTACTGTTGTTGAATATATTTACCAACCAAAACTAAAAACACAAAGTGAACTAAAAAAAGAAACCTTAGTTAATTTTATCAAATCCAACCAAGACTCATTAAACCGTATAAAAACACTTCAAGAAAAAACGAATTATATTAACGAGAATATTCAAAATTTTACTTACTCAATGTCCATGGTTTATAATTATCTTTAAACTTAGTTTTTAAAATAATGTAATTCATTTTTTTGTCATCTATTAAATAACCCTACCAAGATGACGAAATCAATACTTGAAATCAGAATTAATATGACTGAAAACGAAATCCAAAATATCAAAACTGAATTCGAAAATAAATATACTGAAGATATACACAATAAAAGACTGAATTTCAACCATTCTAATTTCGTTAAATCTATTTTGCTTAATGCTTTGGATCAACTCTGTCGTAAACAAACGATTTCATCAATTGATGACGTTCCTATTGTTAAATGTGGTAAACAAAGTATTAAAGATTCTCAACGTAAATATGTTTTTGATTTCTTTGTTTTACACATCGAAGAATTTACTAAAATATTGAACGTCGAAGTTAATGAATCCAAAATGAACGATGACAACACGGAACTGACTAATACAGTTACTGAATTTGATACTAAATTTATTAACCAAGTAGCAAAGAAGTTTGTTGAATCAAATTACAATGTAGATTTCTTATGTAGTTTTGAAGCTAAGAATCCTAGATGGAATTGTAAACGATTTATTCAAAATCTTTGTAATAGAGAACTTAGTGATAAATTTAATGTAAAATCATACCTTAATATGCTCTTCAGTATTATGACAGGTCAGATGCCATTCAAGAAAGTTCATGAATCAAAAGTTACTGAACAATACAACGCATTCACTTCAAACTTATTCGAAATTAAATCAACTTGCGATAAAAAAATAACGTTGGATGATTCGTTAATATATAATAAGGATAATTACATGACTCATAATAAATTTGAGTTATGTGAGTATATTGTAACTGATTACCAACGATTCGTATTTGATATTGATGTTGAATTTAAAAAGATTAAGAAAGTTAAGAATGGAGAAGATATTGTTATTGTTAGAAACTATAACGATGAAACATTGAATCAACTTGAATGTGAAATAGAAGAAATAAAACAAATTATCTTCGATATAGCAAGTGAAAATGATTTAAATGAACCTCAATTCTTCGCTTATGTTTTATTCGGTACTGATGAAGATGATATATTTAAAGGGGATTTGGAACAAAAACAAAATTGGTGTGAAAATGTATTTAGTGGTATTGAATGTATTTACGAATGCAATCCACAAGCCAAAAAAGTTATTTCAGTACACATGGGAGTATCTAATTTATGCTATGATAGAATTCAAAACGATTCATTTCGAAAATATCTGAATACTCATGTGTGTTATAATGAAAACAAATTTGAGATGGTAGATTCAACAATTTACAACAAAACACAACATGCTTGGAGATTTGCATATTCAAGAAAGAACACCAAACGAGTTTGTCATCTCTCTACAAAAGAACTTACTGATAATAAAGATATATTATATAACTTATTCGCTTACCCAGAACCAGACGATGTGATTGTCAACATCCCAGAAAAATACTTAGCTATAAATGAAGCTAAAGATAAAGAACGATCAACAATCATTAATAGTCAAAATCCAATTAAATCATATTATGAATTATTAGCTTTCAATTCAAAAGAAGTCGAATTAATTCATAGTGTTAATCAAAAAATACTTGACGATTTCATTAAAAACCCTTTCGATAATGATACAGATGATTGTCAATTTAATAATCAAATTGATCCTAGATTGTTACATGCCTTGAAATACGTTAAAAAGAATAATGTTGGATATCCTAATATACGTAAAGCAATATTTAACTTTGTGAATATCTACAGAAACTATTATTCTGATAAAGGAGAATGTATTGAATTATTATTAAATATTGAATATCATCACACGAATGGTGATTTACTTGAAAATCAAGTTCAATCTGTATCATCATTAGTTAACTTCGCATGGAAGTTTGACATCAAACCAATTCCTCTTAAATATGATTTATCTGTATTTAATCAAGATACAGTTCGTATTTTGTCGAATGCTGTATGGAAAGAAGTTCAATTAAAACACTATTTAAGACAGATGATGTTTAAAGTATTTGATACAATTTATATAAAAACCCAATCAAGTGATCCCTCAGGATCCTCCATTAATCAATTTAAATACATTCCAACTTCTTATGATAAATTGAATAACTTGTTTAACTGTGGATTCAAAATTATGAAACGAATTAAAAAAGATGGGTTAAATGGGACTACCATATCCGGGATTAGAATATATCAATTATCTGCCAATACTTTCATCAGACGAATATTGTTGAATCAATATAGTGGAATTGAGATTGCTCATATAGATTCATATAACTTTAAAAACTTGTATGATAAAGCTATTGGAATAAGTAAAGAAGGAGATAAAATATATAACTTAAAATATAAAAATAAAGCCATACATGATTTAACACCAAATTCAAGACCAATTGAGATCACAAATATACTTAAATCAATTTTGAATAACAATGAACTCGAAGAAGAACAGTTGATGGAACGAATAAATTATTTCGAATCGCTCTTTGCTTATAAAGTTCAAAATCCAGATATTAGAGTTGAAATAGCACCAATCATAGTTGGAAAACAAGGAATTGGAAAGAATACATATTTCAAAATATTAAAACAAGCTTTAGGTAATTGGGTACAAGATGATTTGAGTTGGGATATAGCACGAGGTAATTTCAATGCCAATCAACAAATGAATATTATTCGAGCGTACGATGAAGTTACATCAACCAAATCTGCTTTAGATTTAATGAAACGATTAATTACTGCTGATACTGAAGATGTAAATGAAAAATATGAAAAACAATTAAAAATCAAGAATATATCACTTAAATGTTTCTTAACTAATAACTTTAATAATAATATTATTAGTAAAACAGAAGACAATAGAAGATTCTTATATTATTTACCATCAACTCCATCTCAAGTCGGTCAACAAATAGCTAGAGATAATTGGTGGAATAAATCAGATAATGAACGTAAAATATTAGGTAAAAAATATTTCAATTACTTACTTAGATTAGATCTTTCAAACTTCAATAGATGTGTTAAGCCAAATATCGATTATCTTGATGATATGAAAGAATTTATAGATTCAGTAAACATTAGTGCTGATTCTACTACTCAATTTATAGATCAAATTATAAGTCTCTTAGAGATTCCAGAAATAAGTAAAATGACATTCATTCCATCACAATTAGTTATAGATCTAGGATTAATGTGTAAAAAAGGTAATACTCAATTGGGTGAATTTGAATTCGATTTTACATCATTAACAGAGTGGTATCATAGTAATATTTCAGCTGATTACACATGGAACTACAAATCACTTCACAATCGATTGGTTGAAAATGATAGTAAATATAAACCAAAAATAGTAAAAACAACCAAAATACTTAAACATATTACTAAAAATAAAGATATTCTCGAATCATATTTAGATACTCAAGTTAGAGGTTACTATATTTAAGCTAAGCCTGGATCATGCTGAAAGGCATCAGCACATCTGCTTCGTTCTATAACTTCATTGATATATTTTTTTGATGCACCCCCATATGATCTTATGTGTACTTTGAAATCCGCACCGTTTGAATTCCAATATTTTTCGATTAGTCCAAAATTATATTCTTCTATAACATTTCCATAAGTAGTCATGAATTCAGGTACTACATTATAAAATATAATAGATTTATTTTTGATGTTCTCTGGATGATATCTTAAGTTATAAAACCATAATCCTCCAATATATTCTTTAATTGAGTAACTTAATTGCCCAAATCTTGAATTAATTTTGATGTATCCAATTTTGGTTCCTTTATTATATAATTCGTTTTGATTCAAACACGTTCCATGATCTTTCGTCATCTTCTTTAATACTTAAAAATTATTAAAATGATTCGGAATTATCAAAAATCATCAGGTGGTACAGCTGATTTATCACCAATATATAGTTCATTACAAACAATAAACGCTTTTTTATATCAATTGGATGTACAAACAACATTTTCCCGAGCTATAAACAGTTTAAGTTCATCCTATAACTCGTTAAGCTCATCCTATAATTTATTAAGTAATTCAGTATGGAGTCTTGAACAAGAAGTAATGGCAAATACAACAATAAACAATGCTATACAAAATTTATCTGATTCTATATGGAGTCTTGAACAAGAAGTCTATGCAAACACAACAATAAACACTGCTGTATATGAATTAAGTACACAAAACGAATCACAACACGATGCTATATCTAATATTAGTAAATCCTATACTTCGTTAACCATAGATAACAGATTGATACGTAGTCAATTAAATAATCTTGGTTCTAGTTTTGATTCATTTTCAGAAAGTATTACATCTACAATTAATGCAATCACAGGATCAATTACTGATTTGAGTGATAGAATTAGTACTATGACTGGTGGAGGAGGTGCTGTAACTGTAAGTGGAATGAATTTTATTACAGATACAGTATTAACCAAAAATATAACTGATTATAATACATATTACAATACCAATTTAGAGATATTCGAACCATATGTTCAATATATTACCAATTACGCTTATATATCAACTTCCTATCCAAACCAACGATTTAACTTACCAAATGCTACATTAATTACACCACTAGTAACAACAATACCTAGACAATTAAATAATTGTACATTAGATATGGTTTATAATGGAATATATATGTTAAGTTATTGTTCGGTAAATATACTAACTGATTTTGTGGGAGGTTGTTTAAATTGTTCAGTTAAAAGCTTTTACGCATCAAATACATTTATGATTCAAGGTGGTTTTGTTAATAATCTTTCAGCTACTAGTGTGAATCAAGGCATTCTAGTTTATGCCAACATTAGTGGAGCAACTATTAAAAACTGTGATGTTGAGTCGTGTAAAATTGGTTACGTAGACGCAACTAGTTGTCAGTTTAATCAATGTACAATAGACCCAATCCCAACACAAAATAATTCATTTGTATCAATGACATTAATACCACCTCAAACGAGATTTTATAACTGTGGAATAACAGATTGTCTTATAACTGGTGAAAAAACAACCGGTTATTATTCCGAATGTACATTAGAGAATGTTTCGATACCCAATTTGAATAATACTAGTTTTTTGCAATGTACAGGTACTGTATTTATTCCTAAAGTAGTTAATGGTACTGTTTTGTTTAATGATTTGGGTAATTATTTATATCCACAAGGAACATACTACAAAACATATACACAATTTTCATCATTTACGGATATAAGTAATTCAGAAACAGTTACGGTTGAAGCCACGAATACATTAACTACAACAATGAACCCACAATTGAATTTCTCTATTTTACCAGGATATGATTATACATTACCACCAACACAAGTAGTTATTGCTCCAGACCATAAAAGTATGTACATAGATATAGACTATATAAGAAACCGTAATACTCGTATTAATATATCAGGATGTACAGGAAACTTAAATTTGCAAGTAAATACTGTAGATTATTTTACTATGGAAGATAACAGTTTAAAAAATGCATACATAGATATAACATTTTACACTGATTTTACATTCAGTTATAACACTATATCAAATTGTACAATAAATACATACGAAAATAATCTTCGTGATGTAAACTTTAGGTTAAATGAAATAACTAATTTGGTCGTTAATAATTATGCCTACCAAACTGATATGTCATTCGAATCAAATACATTTTCGAAAGCTAAGTTCTTAGCTTTCACAGAAGATGTTACATGTTTACATATTTATGATAATTATCTTAGTGCTACATTTGAAGGTTCACATGAATTTACCGAATGTACATTAGGTAATATTGTTATTGATGGTACATGTAATTTCCGTGATTGTGTGATTGGTAGAGGTTTATTAAATGGTCAAATTTCATTACAAGATTGTACAATACAACAATTGATAGTAAATCCCGGAGAACCAAATAATCAATACATGGAATATAATTCAATAGAAACATATATTGCACCTGATTTTATGTCTGAAACTGGTAACTATAATACAATTAATACAATTATTACTTATTAGAATGAAACCTTAACCAAAAATAAATTTTTTTTGCTTAAGCTACTCGTTCTACAATCTCTATCCATAAATTATAATCTGTTGTTGCCCCATCCAATATAGTTAAATCTTTATTATTATCATCACGTAATTCACATGTAAATCCTGTTATATTTGTACCCCCATTCATTGGGAACATTATTTGTTGAATGGCAGCGTAGTCAACTAACTCGAATGGTTCTAAAGCTGCGTTCACTGAACAAATAACACTAGATGGTATTAAATTGTTATTAGAATCTTGAATATAACTTGTAGTACCAACCAAACTACACGATAATAATATAGAGTTAAATGAACTCACTATTGGCATAACAGGTGATGTAGAATCATTGGATGTTATTGAAGTAGTTTGACCAAAGTAATCTGTATTTAAACAACCACCCACAAAATTAATGTTTGTGAAATTATTGCTAAATGAATAATCAACTTTACCATAACTATTGATATTTATTGAAACTTCATTATCTTCACAATTGCACTGAGTTTGAATCAAATTAATTAACCAGGAATATAAAATATTTAATTCGCCCATAGCTGGAGTTAAATAACTAGATTGTGGTAAAGTGTATGATGTACCTTTATATGTATATGTCCATGAATTGTTTGGTGATGCTATAATCGAACCAACTAAATTACAAAACACATTTTGAAATCTGAACGACATCAATCTGACAAAATATTCTTTGTTTGGATTAAGTTGAACAGGTGTAGTTAAATTAACATCGTTTCTAGTACCATTGGTTTTTAAGATAAACGAACGTATAACTTTGTAAGACATTTTAGAGATTATTTACTTAAATTAGCTGCTATGTAATAATGTGTATAATTCAACACATCTGAAACTTTATTAACACCCATATCAATCACATTCAATTCAACTTCGTGTATATATTTATCGATTGTTGATTTAAATTCTTCTATACCACAACTAATAGCCAACCAATCTAATTGTTCATCTTTGTTAACTTGAATAAATTTCTTGTTCTGTTTGTACCACAATATATTCAATATAATCAAAGCTGATAAACAACTCGATCTAGTTAATAATTGGGATGTTACATAAATGTAATATAAGTCGATGATTTGATTAGATCCGTACAATTCTTCTAATTTCTTCCA
Source organism: Clostridia bacterium (assembly GCA_017505165.1). Lineage (GTDB taxonomy): Bacteria > Bacillota > Clostridia > Christensenellales > UBA1242 > Onthoplasma. The sequence continues at coordinate 10,784 of JAFVPU010000061.1, read as the reverse complement.
TATATTATTTAATTCAGTACTATTATATTTAGTTTCTATATATATTTTACCTTCATTCTCATTTTCGATATATTTTGTGTGTCCTTCGTTCTCTCCAGAGTGCTTCCCGTAGTGTTTAAAATATTTAGCACATTTACGGTAACGTTTCACAAAATGTCCACCAGATTTAATATGTGTGACTAAGTTATGATTTTCCCTTTCAAAACATGCTGAGTCGAAAATTTTATTAAATTGCCATAATTGCAAATATGATTTAACAAAATCAAACAAACCATAAAATGTTTTAAATTCTCGACGTATTCCTTCATTAATACAGAGCCCACATAACAAATACAATAATTCATTATCAAAGAACCCTTTTACATCATATTTACAACATTCTCCAATTTTAATAAAATCTTTCATATGTTTTATGTTGTTTTTTATCTCTCTGTCAATTGTTGGTGGTGGGGTAATATATTTCTTTATATTCTTTGACAATCCACCGTCATAATAATTAGTAATGTTTTTAAGATCTTCCAATCTAATTGAACTAATATCTTCATCATATTTACTGAAAATATAGTTTGATATATATGTGTACCAATGGTTTTTATATTTTTGTGGGTTTCTTGTTAATATATTAAAACAAAACGATTGATATTCATTCATTGGGAATCGCATTAGTCTTTTAATGAATAACCCATTACCCAAGATGTAGTGATTATATTGTTTTATCAATTCTTCAAATAAATTTGGATTAATAATTCTCAACGATTCGAATGATCTACTTTCTGTAAATTCTTGAAATGAACTAAGGAAATTTTTACTATTATTAATTGCTTTACCAATTAAATAGTTACAATCATCCAATATAGTTTGTGTACTCATTTAGTATAAAATTTAAATTACCAAATGCAGAACGAATTACATAAATCTATTTACCGTGAATTTGTTTATTGTGATCCTAGTGATCATCTAATGAAAACAGATAATAAATTAACCAGACCAAAACATAATTGTAAACGGTGTATAATGAAAAATAATTCAGTTCAACCGAGAATATCGGTTGAACCGATATTCTCTGACATTACAGGTCACTATGTTACGAACAAAGTAATACAGAATATAACAAACACTTCATATGTAAATCCACCTAGAGAAGAGAAAATAACTTCGCCGAAAATTGTATATGATGAAGATACATTTAATCAAATTGAGTTACGTGGGTTTATAACAAAGGATTTATTAAAACAATCATTGGAACGAGAATCTAATTTGTTTCATATAGCTGAAGATGTTTTTGATGAATTATGTGATAAATATCATCAATTTAAAGAGATTTTACATACCTTAACAACTGAGTTTGACAATTCAGTAGATTGTATAATTGAAACAGGTAAAGAATTAAACAAAAAAATAACACATATAATTTACGAATTATATTTAGCAGTGGTAAACAGAATCTATTGATTTCAGTCAAACAATCGTTTAAAATCGTTTATATTTTTGTCTCGCCATTCACCTTTATTTTTATTATATTCTACTTCATCGAATGATCCTGCCTCTATAAATGAAGCTAAATCTCTTGGCCATGGGTTATATTTATATTCAGGCAATATAATTGGGTCTTTATCAAGTTGTGTTTTGGGGTTAAATAATCTAATTATAAAACCAGCAGCTTCTTGTTTTATTTCTTTGTTTACGTTAATATCATCTGGAGCTGAAAATATAGTACGGAATGTATCATAGTTATCGTTAATCATTTCCAGTGTATCGTTTAATTCACTTATATCTATATCTTGTTTCATTTCAGCCGCAGTCTCTACCGTACCAGCTTTTTGTGCTAAGTTACCAGCTTTTGGCGTACGTAATTTTAATGGTATTTTATATTTCCCAGTATTTACCCTTGTAGTCATCATTTAGTACAAAATGATAAATAATAAATGCCAAAGACCTTAACATCTACTAATGATTTAGAAGATATGATGAATGATTATATTAAACAAACCAAAGATAATTTAAATTACGATATTTCATTTGTTAAGATTGATTTCCCGATTGAAAACAAAGTTAATGCGTATATAGTAAACCTTTATGCATATGAAGAAATACCTAAAGAAATTGGACATTGGATTGTAGTTTTAACTAAAAACACTAATGCATTAATATATACATGCTTTGGTTTATATAGTTTAGGGTTATTACAGTCATTGGGTGAAATGGGATATAAAAATGTAGTATTTGATTTATCAGCCGATCAACCAACAAATAGTAAAAGCTGTGGATTCTATTGTTTAAGATATATCATCGAAAGACAATGGAAACATATGGATAATTATTTATGGTTTGTTCGGATCGAAGATAGTCGTGATGGATGGAATATGTATGACAAATTTAATTTGGTATCTAAAAAGGTAGACGAAAAAAATAAACCTAAATTACGAAAGAATAATGATATTTATCAACGTACGTTAAACAAAGCTTAGCCAAATAATTTTTTGTATATTTCTTCTTTAGACATAGCTCCTGCACTGGATTGTTTTTTTTGTGTTGTTTTTGGAGCTGAACAAGCACCAGAGGTTATCCTGCCGGATTCTGGTTCAGCTAAAGCCATGTTTCCAGACAAACTAATTCTGCCTGAATCTACGTCATTTAAATTAATTCCACTGGCGTATCCTTTTAAGAATAATCTACCACCTGTATTATCAATTGTTTTTGGTGCATCTTTATCTAAATCACGAATTAATTTAGGTATAGTTACTCTACTATGTTTATTGATATCAATGTATGGAGCATAAGGCAAAACACGTTTTAATTTACCCCGTTGTAATGGTTTTAAATCACGAAGCAATTCCAAATTAATCATTCCTGCAGCTTGAATTGCACTAGCTCTTTGTTTTTGGGGTAATCTATCTTTAACTTTATTATATACTTCAGTTGTTTTATTTCTAACCCAATCAAAGTCTTGTTTTAATTTATCTGTATCTACATTATCTAATAACTTTGCATTTGGATCAGAAATATTTTGTTTTATTTGTTTTGAATTATCTTTAACATCTTTAACTATCTCCGTGGTTGCATCAATTATATCATCAGCTGTTGATACAGCATTAGCTATAGCTGGTCCATATTTTGGAATCATATTTAACATTGCATTACCAGGACCATCGCTAATGAAGTCCCATGCTTTCTTTAATGGTTTTTTAACTTTATTCCATGCTTTCTTAGCACCACGGCCGATTTTCTTAAAGAAGTCTTTTATTCCAGCATTAGTTTGATTTTTTAAGAATAATTTATCATTAAACTTAACTTGTTGACGTATTTCAGCTTTGGTTGGTGTATTTTGCAACATAATATGTTTAGTTTTACGTTGTACATTATTAGACCGTCCTAGAATCATTTAATAGACTGTAATACATAAAAAAAAGGATTAACAAGTAAATAATCACATCTTATATAAGTCCAAAATGAATATAAATATTGACAAGAAAGATTTTGATTACAAACAATATGATATAGATCAACTATTAAATGGGTCAGAATCACGAGAAGTTAATGAATATTTTGGAATTTACAAATTAAATATACTATGCGTTGGTGGATCTGGCTCTGGTAAAACTACGTGGATAATTAATCAGATTTTAAACAATATATTAGATTGTGATGTAATATTGTGTTTTATACCACATGAAACATTGTATTCTGGTTTTTATCAGAGTTTATTAAAATCAGAACATTTTTACAAACCAATTTTAGTGTTTGAAATTGGCCATAATAAACAATTCAATGGTTTAGATGATGTAGAAGAGATTCCAATTAAATCACATGATTCATCATCATTTGATTCATCAAAGCCAAAACGTTCAAATTATATAGTTCAAGGTATGCCAACAGTCTCTCAATTGTTCAAAATTAAAAACGATTTAAAATTCAAACAACCGTTATTACTCTTTGATGATTTTGTGAATGTGTTAAATAAACAAATGTGGGAAGATTATTATCGTTATATTCATAATGGATCTAGATTGAATGCCAAAATATGTAGCTGTGTACAATCTATTAATAAAATTCCACCACAAGTTAGATCTAGTTATACAATTGTTGTTTTATTTACAAATTATTTAACACATTCAGTTATAACTACAATGTTACGTAATTGTGTTAATAATCCAATGTTAGATAAAAATAATACATATTATTTATTAGATTTAATCAGTAAAGACCCAAATAAACATAATCCGTTAATAGTAATTGGGGGTGATGTAGACCAAAAAAAATCAATAATATACAACAATAATTACATCACATTTACATAATGTGTACTACTTATGTAGCAACTTTTACGTAGTATCACATTTGATTGAAATGTGCTAATTACATATATCTCATTTAATTAGCTGTTGTTTTAGCATCATTAGATTCAATTACGTCGATATTTTGTTCAAAGCTTTGAGTAATAGTCTTAATCGAACAGTTATTAAATCCATTATACACCAAAGCTTTCTTATATTTTTGTACAACACAGATTTGTTTTAATACTTCTGTTTTAAGATTGGTAGCTGTAACTGATGAAATTCGTTCATTAATTCCAACCTCTTTAGCTCCAGCAGGAATAGTGCCATCTACTTGTGGTGTATTAACCAAACCATCACCAAAGTTAATGGAAATAGTCAATTGTGAACCACTAGTTAAACGAGAGAAACATGAAACAGGGATAACAATTGCGAATCCACTGTAGAGCCATTCATTAAATGGCATTGCACTTTCTTCTGTAACATCCCAATAACATCTACATTCTTTGTATAATTCGTATGCATTGGTGAAATCGTTCAATGGAATTGTTTGTGGTCCTGTTGGATTTAAATCATTAACTAAACTTAAATATGGTGTGGATCTTAATGGCATTGGCATATTTTTTGGGTATGCGTTCTCATTGAATGTCCTTTGGTACAAAATTTCTGCATCACATTCAATACTAATCCTATTTGGGTTAAAGAAACGATAATCCATAGGTGTATGTTCAGTGAAATTCTTCCATGTTTTATAATTCATAATACCACCCAAATAATTATTAGCAGCAGTATTACCACATTTACCCATTATTAATCCATCATTAGCATTGTTGGATATATTATGTGGCATATAAATAGCTACATAATCTGTTTCGAATTGCATTTGTAATGGTATGAAGATCTGTACTTCATTATTGGTAGAAATTGAAGGCACAGATTGCAATTGTCTATCTACAGCATCGATAATCTCAACGACACTTTTGCTATATATTTGGTTTAATTTATTAATCATTTCGACATTAATGTTGTATTGATAAACATTTAAGTAGAATTGTTGCCAATTATATACAGTTGGTGAACCACCAAAACTATCAATGATACCAGTGAATCCTTTTGAATCAAATTGTATTCTAACTACAACTGATTGACCAAATATTGGTTTTAATTTTTCAATTGGGAAGATATCTTTTAATTTAAGATTTTGTTTAAACATCCATGACCATGCTTTATTTGGTTGTGTAACATCAATTGGTGCAAATGTATCGGAAGGGTATTGTGGATTTGTTGAATCAACTAAACCTTCGAATGTAAAATGTTCAAAGTCTGATACTGGTAATCTAGCTTGGGCTTTATCTAACGTAGCCTTAGAAGTATTAACGGTTACAGTGTCTGTTTTGGCTACTGTGGTAAGTTTTAAAGTACCAGCGTCGTTCGTCGTTGTATTGAAAGTATTTGTAGATTCTGTAGCTTTGGTGCTAGTCCGTGTACCACTATAAACATAATTTCCAGGATAATAAGCGTCAGTGAAGTATGGACCTGTAGCATTAGCCCCATTGATGAAATATTGTTGGTTTGGTGAATTTGGACCATCAGATAAACCAAAGAAATCAGCTCTATCAACAGCTTTGTTAAAACCGTCTTCTGTTAATGTTCCGGTTTCTTTATCGTTATAATTTATAGCTAATTCTTCATATAATTTTGCCAATAATGCTGGTGTAGTAATAGAATGGACAGCACATCCACCAATTTCAAGTGTAATTTTATTAATTGCCTTCAATAACCATAACGGACCACATTTTAATGCAGGAATAGCTTGTTCCGAAGCATCTACTGGTCGCATCATATGTCCAGTAATGCTGAAATAACATTCAGCTAAATTTAACAATGTTGAAGTAGATGGAGCGATTCTAAATACAGCTTCAAGATTTGGTTGGAATGACATACCAGCTAAGGCTTGTTCACTATTCAATTTGGTAATTCTTCTATTTTGTGTAACAGCGTTTCGAGTATATTGTGATTTTGGTACATATTCTAGGAGTTCTTCATAATTGGGTACATCACGAATATTAACCGACATTTAGATATATATTAAATACAAAATATAAAAACACATAAATGAGTTCAGTCGATTACAATGGTTTACAAAAATTGTTGAATACATTCGCAACTAATTCAAAGTTATATTATACTGAAGATGAACTAAAAAACGAACAAGATAAAATATTTAAATTATCAATTGATTATAAAGCCAAGTGTAAATTGTTAAAAGAACAAATTAGAACAGATAGAAATTATGATGAATTACAATCAATATATCCAACCATTACCAAAAAAAAGGACTTAGATAAATTATTTAGATTATATGAATTATATTCACAAATTAAAGAGTTAATTTAATTGAATATATTCAGTGCAAAGTTCGTTCCAACAAAACTAACATTTGTATATTCGCCTGGATATATAGTTTCTTGTTTTATTCGTGGTATTTTTTTGTCATAGTATGAACTCCAATTATCTCGTTTGATTTCATAGTCTGGGTAATCTGTTGCAATTGTCATAGATATTTTATATCGTTGTTTATTAGTATAACTTATATAGCAATCAATTCCAGCAAAACTAGTTTTAAATGAATTAGGTAATGGTGTTAATGATATGTACGTTTTTAATGAATTATATAACTCTTCATAATTCTGTTCATAAACTTTAATTTCCCATTGGTATTGAAGATCTTTATCAGTAGCTCGTTTATAGTCATTAATATATTTCCCATCAATAATAACTGCACTGTTATACATATAACTATCAAGTAATTTAGCACCAGATTGATAGTTAGCTATTTTACCATTATAATTTATCAATGATGACGGCAAGTTACCACCAGATATAGATTTATATACAATTTTTCTGCCTTTATACGTTGTCATATTAATTTGATTATCATCTATAGTGGCATCAAATTGTTTTTTTACGATTGTTAGATATTCTTGTGGATTATTTATTCGTTGATATTTTGGTATAACAGACAGTAAATATTTTATAATAGGATCCAAGAATGTACTTGAAGTACTTATTTTTTTGAAATATAATTTTAGTTCTTCAGATAAATATTTATTAATTCCACTTCGATCATTACGACTAATACATTTTTTGATTTCTTCAATTAATGGTTTGAATTTATTTGATTCTAGTTCTACAGTTATTTCGTTTTTAATTTGTGGTGTAAGTTCATTAATTATTCTGGTTATTTCTGCTTTAATTTGATCGATATCTAAACCTTTATCAACATCATTATAAAACTCAACAAACATACCTTTTATTTGTTCGGCATTAGGTATTTCAATGGATTTTATTAAATTTGATATTTGTTCAATTTGTTCTTTTAATGTTTCCTGTTCTGTTATTATTGCATCATCTTTTTCCAATGTTTCCAATCTATCAATGATTTGTTTGAGTTCATTATTAATTTGGGTTGTTTTGTCGGATTTATTATCTTTAGACAATAATTTCTTTGTTCTTGAATCTAAATATGTTATTGGTTTGTTTTTAAGTTCTAACAATTGATCTTGTAATCTATAAATATTATCAATTAAACTTGATTTGAATTGTAATAATTGTTCGATTTGGGCTTTAATTTCTGGTGTGTATCGTTTTAATTCAAACTTTGTTATGTCTAATATATCATCATCAAAATTATTTACAAGTTCTTTAATTTGATTGTTTATATTATTTTTATCGACTTCCAATTCTTTTAATCTAGATTCAATATCATTAATTGATTTTTGTTTACTGTCTATCATATTTTGTTTTATTTGGGCATGATATGGTTGTGGTTCTATTTTTTTGATAGCCAATTCATTATACAATGCACAAATTGAATCTTGATTCTTTGGTTTAGCTGATAATACTTCTTTAAAAAACATCATATCCGATTCATCGTTTTTATTGAGTAGTAATTTGTTCTTTTTTCCGTTATACATATATGTAATTTTGATTAATGATGGATAAACCCGTACAAACATTTGACTAAAAATATACATAAATTTATAGTATGTTTAATTAAGCTCTTCATCAATTATTTCTAATAAATCTATCCCCCTGGATACATCCTTTGTGGATTCCTTCTGTTTATATCTGTTATTTTTACGCGTAGCTGAGGATCGAAGATCCGTATACATTGGTGTTGTTGTAAATACGTTATAATTCATTTGGGATAATAACCGTATAATTTCATTTAGTTTTTCATCTGTTGTAGATTTATTTAAATCAATCATAATTTTACCAGACAAACCTTCTGAGCCATCATCATCTTCTTCTTTCTTTATATTTAACAGATTTTGTATTGTTCCATCGGTTTGTTTAATACATTTAACATCTTTGACGTAAGATGAATAAAGACCACCCCCTAAAGTTTTCATTATACCAAGATAGCAAATCGGTTTGTTTTTTGGATATTTTTGTACAAAAACACTCGATGTTTGTTGGATGGTTTGGGTTGTTAAATAATCTATAATATCCCCTACCTTTAATTCATCAATTCTGTTTTTAGGTATAATATAATAATTGGTTGTATTATATTGGGAACCTCGAGTGTTTTGTCGTTTTTTTGGTAAAGTTTTTGGTTTGATATCTCGGAATTTTGTTACGAATGGTGATGATTCAAAAGAATCTTTGGTTAAATATAATTCATTCTCAGTATGAAAACAAGGTTCTTCAATAACCTGATTTGCGGTCATGTGATTAAACGAATACCCTGTTCTTTGTGATTTATTGGTTTTCAATATATTATTGCTAATTAATTGCTCGATACTAATTGAATCGGTTATAGTACCTTTATATTGATTGGTTAAATATGTATATGGGTACCATAAATTAGCTGGTAAATTTAAAAAACCGTTTATCTCTGTATTATTCATGTGTAATGCTTCAATAATATTAGATTCTGTTTCTTTTAATGCTTCTTTATTAGCTACTGGTTCAATATTTTTTAATGCTGTTTCGATTTCAGTTAATTTAGTTGTTATATCTGTTAATTCAGTAGAATAATCTGGTGAATTAATATTTCCTATTTGTTGTTCTATAGTATTTAATGAAGTTTGAATTGTGTCTAATGATTCTTGTTTTGCTAAACCGTTTTTAGCTATAAGTACTACAGCGACTAAATTAGCATATAAAGTATTTAAGTGTTCTTGTACCAGCACGTAATTGATATCAGTATTATTATTTATATTTTGTATTCCCTCTCGCATAACCCTAATTGATCCACGGATAGCTTTTGTAATTGATTCTAAATTAGGTCTAATTGAATCAGCTATAGAATTAACTAATCTTTGTTGGTCTGCTTCTGATAATTTAGTTTCCATTATGGTTTTATTTATGTTTTCGTAAGCATTAACGGTTAAATTCTTTAATTCTTTAATATTAACGGTATCAGCTGTTCCAATCTCCAATGAATCAATTTGATTTACAATCATTTGGTGAATTTTATCAATTTCACCATATTTACGTTGTAATTCTTTTAATCTGGTTGCATCATCTGGTGTAGTTAAATCTGAATTATCCAATGTTTTAATATCTTTATTTTTTGAATCATCTTTCAATAAATTAGTAATTTCATCTTTAATTTTAGCTTTATCGCGTTCTAATTCTTCTTTACGTCTATTTAATTCTTGTTTTTCAGCATATTTTGATGGTTTTAATTCTTTGTCCAATTTTAATGGTTGGATATGTACTACATCATCATCCGATTCTTTCAATATTTTACGTCGGTATAATTCACACATAGCATCTCGTTTGTTTGTTTTGGCTGCTAACAATTGATTAAAGAAGTCCATATCAGTTGGATCATTACTGTTTAGTTTTAATTGTTTACGTTTTGCATCAGCTATGTATTCTATATCTATAGTATTTGCATTGATAGTGTACTTCATTTTAGAATTAATATTTTACCAAAAAAATAACACTAAAAAACTATGCGATTCGAATCAATTCCTGAACTTTGCTGAATTTAGTTAATATCGAATGATAACGTCGACATTCGCGATAATCATAACTGTAATCGAATAAAATTCCGTAATTTTCCGTAGATTCTCCATAAATAATTAATTCAGTATTATCAGCATCATATACAATACGGATAACTGAGTGATAGAAAGGAGAATATCCAAAGGTATCAAAATAGTTTTTATTAATGAAACACGAATAATACAAACCACCACAACTATATCCTTCGAAAGTTATATAATCCTTTTGAATCGTTTTGTTTTTGATATATGGCGTAAATAAACCGTTTTGAATAATGTTGATTAAATCAACGATTACAGTGATACCGGTCTTTAAACATGAATGAATGTGTTTATCTTGAAAATTTGGATGTTGACTCATTGAGGGTAAATTTATATGTCTTAAAAAAATTTAATTCATTTTTTTGTCATATCTAAAATTAGAGATGAGTGGAGTATCTGGCGAGTATGAAATTGAAATTTATGGAACATCATCCGACGAATCCAACTT